>JBNMOX010000042.1:0-8226 GCA_051275835.1 Patiriisocius sp. | reverse complement strand
ATGAATTATAAATTATGAATTCTACTAAGTGAATTCTGTATTCTATATCCTGATTATGAGTTATGAATCCATCTTTTCTACATGCTGAATTCATAATTCTGAATTATATTACTTTGGCTTCGTTGTGCAATAAGTCGATTAATTCATCAACAGTATCGACCAATTTTACAGCGCCTCTAGGGGCTGGCTTTTCAAAAACTGTTGCAACAGTTTCTGCATTGGCTGCAACAGGCTCTTTAACGTGTAATGGCTTGCTACGTGCTTGCATAATACCACGCATGTTTGGAATACGAAGATCACTTTCTTCAACCAATCCTTTTTGGCCTCCAACCACAAGAGGTAATGAAGTACTCAAGGTTTCTTTACCTCCGTCAATTTCTCTAATGGCTGTTGCGTTGTTGCCTTCTACCTCTAAACTAATGCAGGTATTTACAAAATTGGCTCCAAGCATTTTTGCTACCATTCCTGGTACCATTCCACCATTATAGTCGATAGACTCACGACCACCAATAACGAGGTCATAGCCACCTTCTTGTACAATATGAGCCAATTGCCTTGCTACAGAATAACCATCTGTTGCTGGCGTGTTTACGCGTATAGCTTCATCTGCACCAATGGCCAAGGCTTTGCGAAGAGTAGGTTCTGTTTCTGATCCTCCAACATTTACAACATGCACAGAAGCACCTTGTTTTTCTTTAAACCACATGGCGCGTGTTAATCCAAATTCATCATTAGGATTGATAACAAAATTAACGCCGTTGGTGTCAAATTTAGTATCGCCATCGGTAAAGTTAATCTTTGAAGTAGTGTCTGGTACGTGACTGATACACACTAATATTTTCATAAAAATCTATATTTTAATTGTAGTACGTTTATATATGTTTCTGAAATGGTATAAACTCAAAATTCAGGATGCCAAAGATAATGAATAAAAATCTAATTTATTATGCATGCATAGTAAAAATTTAACGTTCAAAATGTTAAATGCATGCTATTGTGGGGCTAAAAAATAAGATAATAATACTATTTTTGTTATTCTAAAATTTTAATACGCATTTAGTAGTGTCTAAGTCTTTAAAGTTTCAGAAGAAAATAAGGAGAGTTTGACAAAGCGTATCCACCTGTGTGGGATGTCAAATTAGTTTAATATAATAAACACGCTTAGGTTACTAAGCTACGTCGAAGTATGAAAACAATACAATTTAGAGAAGCCATTTGTGAAGCGATGAGCGAAGAAATGCGTAAGGACGATTCCATTTACCTTATGGGAGAAGAAGTTGCTGAATATAACGGAGCTTACAAAGCAAGTAAAGGGATGTTAGAAGAGTTTGGTGCTAAACGTGTAATAGACACACCTATTGCTGAACTTGGTTTTGCAGGAATAGCAATTGGTAGTGCCATGAATGGCAACAGACCTATTATAGAATATATGACTTTTAACTTCTCTTTGGTGGGAATTGATCAGATTATCAATAATGCAGCAAAGATTAGACAAATGAGTGGTGGGCAGTTTAATTGTCCCATTGTTTTTAGAGGTCCTACCGCAAGTGCAGGACAATTGGCGGCAACGCATTCTCAAGCTTTTGAAAATTGGTTTGCAAATACGCCAGGATTAAAAGTGGTAATTCCTAGTAATCCTAAAGATGCAAAAGGCTTATTGAAAAGTGCTATACGTGATAATGATCCAGTAATTTTCATGGAGAGTGAGCAAATGTATGGTGATAAAGGAGAAGTGCCTGAGGGAGAATATTTAATTCCACTAGGTGTTGCAGAGATTAAACGTGCAGGAAGCGATGTAACAATTGTTTCTTTTGGTAAAATAATTAAAGAAGCATACAAGGCAGCAGATGCATTAGCAAAAGAAGGTATCGAGTGTGAAATTATAGATTTGCGTACGGTACGTCCGCTAGATTTCAATGCTATTTTAGAATCTGTTAAAAAGACCAACCGTTTGGTGGTTTTAGAAGAAGCATGGCCTTTTGGAAATATAGCAACAGAGATTACGTATCAAATACAAAACCAGGCATTTGATTATCTAGATGCTCCTGTTGAGAAAATAAACACAGCAGATACACCTGCTCCATATTCACCAGCTTTATTCGCAGAATGGTTACCAAATAGTTCTGATGTTGTAAAAGCAGTGAAAAAAGTACTCTACAAAAAATAAGCTATTTTATATTATCTATGTGACGAAGCTTTTTTAAACAAGTTTATCCTAAAAACTCGTTTAAAAAAGTTTTTTTTATCGTTGCAGTTATTTTTATTAATACTTTGCGACCTACAAGCAAATTTTGTTTTTAAATTACAGAGCAGTCTTTATCTTTTAAAGACCTACTATTTTATGAAAAACCTTCTTTTTATTTTCTTTCTTTTTATTTCGGCATGTGCTATGGCACAAACTAAAGTAAGTGGTTTTATTAAAGACACCGATGGGGAAGGGGTGCCTTTTGCTAATGTGGTTTTTAAAGATAGCTTTGAAGGTACCATTACAAATGAAGATGGGCGCTTTTATTTAGAAAGCAATGAAACCTATACTACCGTAATAGTCTCTTTTGTAGGGTTTAAAAACAAAGAGATTGTTTTAGATAAAAAGATAAATTATAAAATGGAAGTTACCTTAGAGCAAGAAGCAGCATCTCTTGATGAGGTCGTTATTTTTAGCGGGAAGACGTCCAAAAAAAACAATCCTGCCATCGATATTCTTCGTAAAATTTGGGAAAAAAGAAGGCAAAATGGTGTAAAAAAATTCGATCAATACGCCTACGATAAATATGAAAAACTTGAATTTGATCTAAATACCATCGATAGTGCTTTAATAAAAAGTAAAATCTTTAGAGGCATGGAGTTTATTTTTGAAGAGGTAGATACTTCAAAGGTTACAGGAAATACATATCTCCCAATTTTCATTAATGAAGCGTTTTCTAAAGTGTATGGTGATAATCTGCTAAAGGAAGAAAAAGAGCTTCTAGAAGGAAACAAAAATTCTGGATTTGAAAATAACAATACCCTGATTGCTTTCTTAAAAGATTTGTATAGTGATTATGACGTCTATGATAATTATTTAAAGTTTTTTGATAAAGCTTTTACCAGCCCATTGTCGCGCACCGGAGTTGATGTGTATAACTATGTGTTGCTAGACAGCGCTTATAGAGGTGATAAATGGTGTTATAATATTGTATACTATCCACGACGTAAAAACGAATTAACATTTAAAGGTGATTTTTGGGTCAATGATACCACTTGGGCTATTAAAGAAATTAACCTACAAGCTTCAAAAAGCGCTAACATTAACTGGATTAGAGAAGTATATATAGAACAAGAATTTGATGTACTAAACGATTCTATTTTCCTGATTACGCGAGATTACTTTATGAGTGATTTTAGTTTTCGAGATAAAGAAGATGCGAAAGGTATTTATGGAAGAAGAACAACGTTATACGACGATTATAAATTTGATCTTCCCAAAGAAAAATTATTTTATAAAACCCAGGTAGATCCTTATCAATATGAAATTTACAATCGTCCTGACGCATATTGGGAAGAAAACCGTTTAGAAAAGTTAAACAAAGATGAGTTAAGTGTCTATAAAATGTTAGATACTTTAAAGACAGTACCTAGATTTAAAGCCTTGTATAGTATTGGGTCTGTATTGGCTTCTGGCTATTATGAAGTAGATAATTTTGACATTGGGCCTGTGTTTTCCATATTTGGCTTTAATGAGGCAGAAGGGTTAAGAATTCGTTTGGGAGGGAGAACCTATTTTTCTCAAAACGATCAATGGAGGCTTGAAGGGTTTGGAGCTTATGGATTTAAAGATGAGCGTTTTAAATTTGGACTTTCAGGAAAATTATTACTGAATAGAAAGAATAGACTTACTTTATATGCAGGTTATAGAAAAGATGTTGAACAAACAGGAGCGAGTTTATCATCTTCCAATGATGTTTTGGGTAGAAATCTAGCATCATCTTCTTTGATTACAATAGGTGCAAATGATAAATTGACTCGAATAAAATTAGCAACTGCAGGGGTTTCTTTAGAGCCAGCAAAAGATTTTAATGTTCGCCTCACAGGTTCTTTCAGGAAGTTGAGCTCTGCAACGGATACCTTTTCTATTGATTATTTAAAGGATGATGGAACGATAGGAACCGACGTTACTCAGCCAGAATTTCGGCTACTAACATTTTTCACTCCAAAAAGGAAAGTATCTGGATATGGCGTAGAAAGAACAATCATTAATTCGGGTGATTTTGCCAGTATTTTTGTGGGCTATACCTATGGAATAAAAGGTTTCTTGGGAGGAGATTTTGAATATCACCGTATTCAAGGATTATATACTCAGCCATGGAATATTGGTGGTATTGGGCGTTTAACCAGTACGATTGAGGCGGGAAAAACATTTGGTACTGTAAATTTAAGTTTGTTGAATCCTATTCCTGGAAATCAAACACTTTTTAGTATTTATAATACTTTTTCTCAACTGGATTTTTATGAATTTGTGAGTGATGAATATGTGTCCTTGCATTTGCAACACAATTTTGGGGGTCGGATTTTTCAACGTATTCCATGGATACGAGATTTGAATTTAAGAGAGGTTATTGGTTTTAGGGCTGTTATTGGTAATATTAGGCAAGATAATATTGACATTAATAGGTCCAATATTATATACCAATCTCCTACCAAGCCTTACTATGAATACAGTTTTGGGATTGGTAATATCTTCAAAATTTTTAGAATTGATCTTAATATTCGCGGAAATTACCTAAATGAGACAGCATTTCCAAATGCTAGAAAAATTGGAGTTACCGGAACCTTCGGCTTTAATTTTTAATAGTATTTTCAGAAATCCCAGTTCCTTTTCATCCCTTAGCATACAAATAACGTCCCTTCTGCTTCATTATGTGACAATTTGTAGTATTTTTGCACCCCGAAAAAGAGCGCAAAATGGTTATATATCTGTGTTTCAATTCGCTAATATTTCAGAATACAAAAGACATGACAGTAGAAAAAGGAATGACGTTCGATGTGCTTATCGAAATACCGAAAGGAAGTAGAAATAAATATGAATACGATTTTGATTTAAAAAAAATACGTTTTGACCGTATGCTTTTTTCATCGATGATGTATCCAGGAGATTATGGTTTTATACCAGAAACTTTGGCATTGGATGGAGATCCACTAGATGTGTTGGTAATGGGTACAGAGCCTACCTTTCCAATGTGTGTGATGGAGGTAAAGCCAATTGGTGTATTTCATATGGCAGACGAGAAAGGACCTGATGAAAAAGTAATTTGTGTTCCTGTAACAGACCCTATTTGGAATAGTTACAGTGATATATCAGACCTGAATCCCCACAGAATAAAAGAAATCACGCATTTCTTTCAAGTGTATAAAGACCTAGAAAAGAAAAAAGTAGATGTAGGAGGTTGGGGAGATGCAAAAGAAGCCTATGCAATTTTGCATGCATGTGTAGCGCGATACCAAACTAGTGATCATAAAATAAAGGGCGATTTCACTATTTAAACACGTATAATTACATACTAAAAAACCCCTTTTTTACAACTTAAAAAGGGGTTTTTTAATTGTCTTTAATTTCTTACTTTTACCGCCTTAATTAACAAATCAAAATATATATGGAATCAATGATGATTTATGTGCCAATAGTTTTGGCAATTTTAGGTTTAATCTACATGTGGATCAAGCAAACTTGGGTATTAAAGCAAGATGCTGGAGACGGGAAAATGAAAGAAATTAGTGACCACATCTATGAAGGTGCATTGGCGTTCTTAAATGCGGAGTACCGATTATTAGCAATTTTTGTTGTTATTGTAAGTGTTTTACTTGCCATTGTATCTTTTGTAGTGCCAACAACGCACTGGCTTATTGTAGTTGCTTTTATATGTGGAGCTGTATTTTCTGCTTTTGCAGGAAACATAGGAATGAAAATCGCAACGAAGACAAACGTAAGAACAACACAGGCTGCAAAAACCAGTTTGCCTAACGCACTTAAAGTGTCTTTTGGTGGTGGTACCGTAATGGGACTTGGAGTTGCAGGTCTTGCAGTATTAGGACTAACAGCATTCTTTATCTTTTTCTTTCACTTCTTTATGGGAGGTGTTTGGACTAGTACTATGGATATGACAATTGTACTTGAAACTTTAGCCGGATTCTCTTTAGGAGCAGAGTCTATAGCATTGTTTGCACGTGTGGGTGGAGGTATTTATACCAAAGCAGCTGATGTAGGAGCAGATTTAGTAGGTAAAGTTGAAGCAGGTATTCCAGAAGATGATCCTCGTAACCCTGCTACAATTGCAGATAACGTAGGAGATAACGTAGGAGATGTTGCTGGTATGGGAGCCGATTTATTTGGATCTTACGTTGCAACAGTATTAGCTGCTATGGTTTTAGGAAATTATGTAATTAAGGATATGGGTGGAAGTATTACGGATGCCTTCGGAGGAATTGGACCTATCTTATTGCCTATGTCTATTGCTGGTGTAGGAATCATTATTTCTATTATAGGAACACTACTTGTGAAAATTAATAGTAATGATGCAAAAGAAAACAAAGTAATGGCTGCCTTAAACAAGGGGAACCTGGCTGCAATTATTTTAGTTGCTGTAGCGTGTTTTGGTCTTTGTAAATGGATGTTGCCAGAAACCATGCAAATGGAATTCTTTGGTGAAGGCTTACAAGAAATATCTTCTATGCGTGTGTTTTATGCAACATTAGTAGGTCTTGTAGTTGGTGCAGTTATATCTGCTATAACTGAATACTATACTGGTTTAGGGAAAAAGCCTATTCTTAAAATTGTACAACAATCATCAACAGGTGCTGGTACAAATATTATTGCAGGTTTAGCAACAGGTATGATTTCTACATTCCCATCTGTATTGTTATTTGCAGGTGCAATCTGGACGTCTTATGCATTCGCAGGATTTTATGGTGTAGCATTAGCTGCTTCAGCAATGATGGCAACAACGGCTATGCAATTAGCGATAGATGCTTTTGGACCTATCGCCGATAATGCTGGTGGTATTGCTGAAATGAGCGAACAAGAGCCTATAGTACGTGAAAGAACAGATATCCTTGATGCAGTAGGTAATACAACTGCAGCAACAGGAAAAGGGTTTGCAATTGCTTCTGCGGCATTAACGTCCTTAGCATTATTTGCTGCCTATGTAACCTTTACAGGAATTGATGGTATTAATATCTTTAAAGCGCCTGTATTGGCGATGCTTTTTGTTGGTGGAATGATACCAGTAGTATTCTCTGCATTAGCAATGAACGCTGTAGGTAAAGCTGCTATGGAAATGGTAGAGGAAGTACGTCGTCAGTTTAGAGAGATTCCAGGAATTATGGAAGGTACAGGAAAACCAGAATACGATAAGTGTGTGGCTATATCTACAGAGGCTTCTTTGAAAGAAATGGTGTTACCAGGTTTATTGACTATATGTTTCCCATTAATAATTGCTTTCGTTCCATTGTTATTCGGAATGGAGAAGTTGGCAGTTGCTGAAATGCTTGGTGGTTATATGGCTGGAGTTACGGTAAGTGGTGTGCTTTGGGCAATCTTCCAAAACAACGCAGGTGGTGCTTGGGATAACGCAAAGAAATCTTTTGAAGCTGGTGTAATGATTAATGGTGAGATGACACATAAAGGTTCTGCTGCGCATGAAGCTGCAATAACTGGAGATACTGTAGGTGATCCATTTAAAGATACTTCTGGGCCTTCTATGAATATCTTAATTAAACTAACCTGTTTAATTGGATTGGTCATTGCTCCAATTTTAGGTGGTCATGGAGAAGGAGATACTGCTATGGTGTCAAGCTCAGAGACTATGATGATTATTGATGTAGACGGAAACACAAAAG
Source organism: Patiriisocius sp. (assembly GCA_051275835.1). Taxonomy (GTDB): domain Bacteria; phylum Bacteroidota; class Bacteroidia; order Flavobacteriales; family Flavobacteriaceae; genus Patiriisocius. Next base: position 354 of record JBNMOX010000042.1, on the reverse strand, counting down.
AAGTAGGTGATGAGGTTGAAAAGCAAGTGCGTGTTGAAATGACTGAAGAAAATGGGATCACTACGGCAGCTGTTACCATTGAAACAAAGGAGGGTGGATACACAAAGGAAGAAACAAAAACATACTCTGGTACTGAAGCTGAAGTAAAAGCTAAGATAGAAGCTATAAAAGGAGTTGATATTCATGTAGAGAACTAATAGTATCTTATACATAAAAGAAAAAAATCCTGCCAATTGGCAGGATTTTTTTTTCAATAAGGTTATTTAATCTTCGTAAAAGATACCGCTTTGAGAAATTGTTGCAGCATTTACTCTAGGTATCATTATGAGTACCTAATGATTAAGATTGTTAATT
>JBNMOX010000041.1:0-8293 GCA_051275835.1 Patiriisocius sp. | reverse complement strand
ACCACCAAACGCTTAATCGTTAAATAAAACTATGAAGAATTTTTTAATCCTACTCTTCACAATACTTCTTGTTGCCTGTGGAAACGACGATGCACCCACAGCAGTTACCCCAGAGCCAATCCCTGAAAGCTTTTTAGGTGAATTGGACTATATTAAAACATTTGGCGGCAGTGAGAACGACAATTTTGTTTCTGTGGTTCAGGCCAATGATGGTAATTATGTCTTTATGGGCGCTACGGAAAGCACCGATGGAGATATCACAGGGAAAACCGGTAATGATGATGATTTCTGGTTACTTAAAACAACGCCTGAAGGAGATATTATTTTCAACAAAGTATATGGAGGCTCTAGTACAGACAAAGCAACGAACCTAATCAAGACCAATGATGGAGGTTATATTGTTTGTGGTTACAGCTCTAGCAATGATGGGGACGTTTCTGGCAATGAAGGGTTTCAAGATTATTGGATTACAAAATTAGATGCTCAAGGGAATATTACTTGGGAAAAAAATTATGGTTTTGCAGGAACAGACCAAGCGCTTAAAATTATTGAAACATCTAATGGGAACTTTTTCACTACAGGCTTTTTTGATGTCTCAGCAAGCGGTAATCAAGGAAATGATGATGGCGAAGCAACAACATTAGGCGGAAACCCAGTAAGGAGTTCTTTACATGGTGTAGGAGAATTTTGGGGCATCCTAATGGATAGTAACGGGAATAAAATTTGGCGACGCTTTTTCGGCGGCTCAAATAATGATAGGAGTTATGATGCTGTAGAAGCTGAAGGTGGAGGCTTTTTTATGATTGGGACTTCAGAAAGTTCAGATTTTGACATTATAGACGACAAAGGATCTTATGATTTTTGGGTTGTTCGGCTCGCTAGCAATGGAGATAAAATGTGGACCAAATCTTATGGAGGTAGTGAGATTGATCAAGGATATGGGATCACAAAAGCCGCAGATGGAAATTATATCATGGTAGGAGATACTAGAAGTGCTGATGGTGATGTAACCTCAATAAATGGTAATGCAGATGCCTGGATTATTAAATTTGCGCCGAATGGCGATTTAATTTGGCAAAAAACATATGGAGGAACGGCATTTGACTCTGCCAAAAGTATTACTCCATTACAAAATGGAAATTTTGCTGTTGCGGGAAACACAAGAAGCGCTATTGATGGCTTTACAAACAAAGGTCAGAACGATGCTTGGGTTTTTATTATTGACACCAATGGCAACCAAAAGTTCAACTATGTTGCCGGAGGTTCAAAATTAGATTTTGCTAATAATGTACTAGAAACTCAAGACCAGAAATTACTATTTGTAGGAAGTACAGAAAGCAATGATGCAGACATTCCAGAAAATAAAGGTAGAGAAGATGCGTTATTAATTAAGATAAAGTAAAAAAATACTCCCCTAATTTAATACTTAGAATGAAGAACATTGCCCTATTATTTTTCATGGTTGCAATTCTTGTTGCTTGTAACGATAATGATGACGATCAAACAACACAAAACACTACAGTAAATCTTAATTTCCTGCACAACTTTGATGGTGAGTCGATAAACAACACTAATTTTAACAACATTGAGTACACCAATGCTTTTGGCACAGAACTTAGTTTCACAAAGCTACGCTATTTAATAACGGATGTGACTTTTACAAACCAAGCCAATATTGCTACAAAGGTTACAGATTTCAAATTAGTTGACGTTACAGAAAACACAGGAACGTCTATAGATGGCTCATCTCTACCGACAGGAACCTACAAAATAAAAATACGTTTTGGTTTTAAGCAATCTGAGAATATATCAAACATTTACCCAGATTTAAATGCTGCTTCTTGGAATGTACCAGACATGCTTGGAGGTGGCTATCATTATATGCAAATGGAAGGAAGGTATATAGACACTAATAATGAACCATTTATTTATGCATATCACACCATAAGTGCGGTTCAAAACCCTGGTCCAGACAACGCAAGAGAAGACACTTCTATTGAAATTGATTTAGGCACTATCAATATTGAAGGCGCTAGCACAACTATTAATGTAAATATGAACATTGCAGAGTGGTTTAAAAATCCAAACGTTTGGAACCTGAATGAACTGAATGGTATGTTAATGGGTAATTATACCGCACAAAAATTAATGGAAGAAAACGGTCAAAATGTATTCTCACTTGGTAATGTTGAGAGCGTTCAATAAATTTTTATGATACAAAAAACAGCGCTTCTTGTTTGCTTGCTATTTGTTGCGCTTTCTTGTAAAGATGATGACAACGAACAAGAAGGGTATGTTCCTACCCCTGCTAATATTGTTATCCCAGCAATCTTTTCACAATTGCTTCCTGAACCAGAAATCCCTGCTAACAATCCACTCACAGAAGAAGGAATAGCCTTAGGAAGAAAACTCTTTTTTGAAAAAAACCTCTCTGCAGATAATACCTTAGCTTGTGCTGGATGCCATAAGCCTAATGAAGGCTTTAGCGATCAACGTAGATTTAGTGTAGGTATTGACGGAATTGCTGGCACTCGAAACTCAATGCCACTCATTAATTTTGCTTGGAATACAAAAAATAAATTCTTTTGGGACGGTAGATCAAATTCTATAGAAGAACAAGTATTAGAGCCTGTAATTGATGTCATTGAAATGCATAACACTTGGCCTAATGCCGTTGCGACATTGCAGACAGACGCCAACTTCCCTACTGCATTTGACGAAGCATTTGGCACGGCCACAATCACGAAAGAACTCGTAGCCAAAGCACTCGCCCAATTTATACGCACCCTAGTTTCTGGAGATACAAAATTTGACAAACACTTATTAGGAGAAGCAACTCTAACACCCCTAGAAACAGAAGGGCTTGCCGTTTTTCTTGATGAAAGTCGGGGAGATTGTTTTCATTGTCATGGTAGCCCAAGTAATCCATTGTGGACAGACAATGATTTCCATAATAATGGGCTTGATGAAGATTTTTCAGACCTTGGTTTAGGAGACATCACTGGAGATCCCGCACAATTTGGTATGTTTAAATCACCTTCTTTGCGCAACCTAGCCTTTACGGCTCCCTTTATGCACGATGGCCGCTTTGCAACGCTAGATGAAGTTATTAATCACTACAGCGAAGGCTTGGTCTTTAGCCCCACTATTGACCCCTTGATGAAAACTATTGCACAAGGCGGAGTACAACTAACAGAAGCAGACAAAGCAGCCTTAAAAGCATTTTTACTTAGTCTTTCAGACACAACTCTAACGACCAATCCTGCTTATCAAAACCCAAACTAATCTAGTTTTCTAATAGTGACTCGCTAACATTCTTCGACAGAATAGCATCCCTAAAAAATTCAAAATTTTCTATAAGTAGCGGGCTGAAATTTTAAAACAAATACCCTTTTTAGGAAATCAACATAGGTGCTAAAATTTTAGAAGTGCTATTGATCATAATTTAATCTTATTACAGCTATTAAAAATACCTATGGAAGCATCTGTTTTTAATATTTTATTAGGAGATAAAAAACGGTTTATGTCGTATATTTGCATTCTAATTTAGACTAATTCTAATTTATGATAAAAGTAAGCGATACAGCGAGACTTAAAATTTCGCAATTAATGACAGACGATGGCTTCAGTATCGACATTGACTTTGTGCGTGTTGGTGTAAAGAGTGGTGGTTGTTCTGGACTTTCTTATGAGCTAAATTTTGATGGCGCTATTGGTGATAATGATAAGGTTTTTGAAGAAAACAATGTCAAAATTGCCGTAGACAAAAAAAGTTTTTTATACCTAGTAGGAACAACCCTAGAATATAGCGGCGGTTTAAATGGGAAAGGATTTGTTTTTAACAACCCTAACGCCAATAGAACCTGTGGATGTGGAGAATCATTCTCATTATAATTTAAAACGAAGAATTCTTCATAGGAATTCATGATTACATATGAGTAAGTATACAGAAGACGATTTAAAAAAAGAACTCGAAACCAAAGAGTACGAATACGGTTTTTATACAGATTTAGAAAGCGAAACATTTCCCATTGGATTAGATGAGGATATTGTTCGTGCTATCTCAAAGAAAAAGGAAGAACCAGAATGGATGACACAATGGAGGCTTGAAGCTTTTAAAGTTTGGAAATCCATGGAAGAACCTGATTGGGCCAATGTAAACTATATAAAACCAGATTTTCAAGCAATTGCATACTATTCTGCACCAACAGTTGTAGACCCCAACAAAACATTGGACGATGTAGATCCAGAGCTCCTTATTATGTATAAGAAGCTGGGTATTTCTTTAGATGAACAGAAAAAGATGAACAATATTGCCATGGATATCGTGGTAGATTCTGTTTCTGTTGCTACCACATTTAAAAAGACACTTGGCGAGAAAGGCATTATTTTTATGAGTATCTCTGAAGCTATTAAAGAGCATCCAGAACTTGTTAAAAAATATCTTGGATCTATAGTACCTACCAAAGACAATTTCTATGCAGCCTTAAATAGTGCTGTATTTAGTGATGGTTCTTTTTGTTACATTCCAAAAGGGGTAAGATGCCCTATGGAATTATCCACCTACTTTAGAATCAATCAAGCAGGAACTGGACAGTTTGAGAGAACGCTTCTCATTGCAGATGAAGGCAGTTACGTATCCTATCTAGAAGGATGTACAGCTCCTAGTCGAGATGAAAATCAATTACATGCTGCAGTAGTAGAGCTTATTGCTTTAGATGATGCAGAGATCAAATACAGTACCGTGCAAAACTGGTTTCCTGGAAGTGCCGAAGGAAAAGGTGGTGTTTACAATTTTGTTACCAAAAGAGGATTGTGCGAGAAAAATGCCAAAATATCTTGGACACAAGTAGAAACAGGAAGTGCTGTTACCTGGAAATACCCTAGTTGTATTTTAAAAGGAGATAATAGTATTGGAGAATTTTACTCAATTGCGGTTACCAACAATTACCAGCAAGCAGATACAGGGACTAAGATGATTCACCTTGGCAAAAACACACGTAGCACGATTATTAGTAAGGGAATTTCGGCTGGAAAATCTCAAAACAGTTACCGTGGTTTGGTGAAGATAAATGCTGGTGCAGATAACGCCCGTAACTTCTCCCAATGTGATTCCTTGTTAATGGGAAATGCATGTGGAGCCCATACGTTTCCATACATTGAAGTAAAAAATAAAACAGCTCAAATAGAGCATGAAGCCACAACCAGTAAAATTGGTGAAGACCAACTATTTTATTGTAATCAAAGAGGAATTGACACAGAAAAAGCAATTGCACTTATTGTAAACGGTTTCAGCAAAGAAGTATTAAATAAACTCCCTATGGAATTTGCTGTAGAAGCTCAAAAACTATTAGAAATAAGCCTAGAAGGTTCTGTAGGATAATAATTAAAATGCAAATATAAAGACAACAAACCATGAAAAAACTTATTGCTCTTATTGCCATCGTTATAGCAGTTTCTGCTTGTAAAGACAACCAAACGACAGGAGAAACAGAATTAATTACAACAGCAAATTCTAACCTTGCTGTATACAAAGGAGAGTTTATATATACAGATGGCGCTGCTGTATTAAAAGGAAATGATTTTATTTATGGAGTCATAGTAGATGATAAAATGAAAGAATTAGCCGCAAAAGTAACTCCAGTAAAAAAAGATGAGTTTGATATGGTTCCCGTAGTCGTGACAGGAACATTGTCTCCTGGGCCAGAAGACAAAGATACCTGGGATGAGTTCTTAACCATCGTAGACATTGTACAGGTGAGTTCAAAACCCGCCAAAGCAGATGTTAAAATAAAAGAAGGTGCTAAAGCAAAAAAAACTGCTAAAGCCATTAAAAAAGAAGAGACCAAATAATATGCTACAGATCAAAGACATACACGCAAGTGTTGAAGAAAAAGACATCCTTAAAGGGATTTCTCTTACAGTAAATGCAGGAGAAGTTCACGCTATTATGGGACCCAATGGAGCTGGAAAAAGTACATTGGCATCTATTATTGCGGGAAAAGATGAGTTTGAGCTTACCAAAGGAGAAATCACGATTGACGACGAAGATATCACAGAATTGGATGCTGAAGAACGAGCACACAAAGGTGTTTTTCTTTCTTTTCAATACCCTGTAGAAATCCCTGGTGTTTCGGTTACAAACTTTATCAAAACAGCAATCAATGGAAATAGAAAAGCCAAAGGCTTAGAAGATATGCCTGCTAGTGAGATGCTAAAAAAGATCAAAGAAAAAGCAGATTTACTAGAAATTGATCGTAAGTTCTTATCACGTTCTCTTAACGTGGGGTTTTCTGGAGGTGAGAAAAAACGTAATGAGATTTTCCAGATGGCCATGTTAGAACCTAAATTAGCGATTCTAGATGAAACCGATTCTGGACTTGATATTGATGCTCTTAAGGTGGTTGCCAATGGCGTAAACAAATTAAAGAACAAAGACAATGCAGTTATTGTTATTACACATTACCAAAGATTGTTAGACTATATCATTCCAGATTTTGTACATGTTATAATGGATGGTAAAATTGTAAAGTCGGGCACAAAAGAACTTGCCCATGAACTAGAAGAAAAAGGTTACGACTGGATTAAAGAGGAAATGGTTTAACCAATTATAGCATTCAAAATTCTGAATTAAAAAAATGAGTTTAAAAGAAAAATTACAATCCTCATACCTTGCTTTTGAAGATCATCTGCAAGCAAATTCGCCATTACACGATGTGCGTCACGAAGCCATGAAGTCTTTTGAAGCCAAAGGATTTCCTAGCAAAAAAGAGGAAGCCTGGAAATATACATCACTAAATGCTTTGTTGAAAAATGACTATAGCATCTTTCCTAAAAATGACTCTGCTATTGAGTTTAAAGATGTGAAACAGTATTTCTTACACGATATAGACACCTACAAAGTAGTATTTATAGATGGCGTGTACAGTTCTTTTTTATCTCAGACCACACATGAAGTGATTGATGTTTGTTTGATGTCATCTGCTTTAAACAAATCAAAATACAGTTCTATTATAGACACCTATTTTAATAAAGCAGCTAACTCAGATAGTTTAACATCATTAAACACGGCATTTGCAAAAGAAGGAGCATACATCCGTATTCCTAAACATAAAGAAGCACAAAAGCCTATCGAGATTATCAACTTTGCAACAGGTACTGAAGCAGCGACACTACTACAACCTCGTAATTTGATTATTGTAGAAGAGAATGCACATGTTCAAATCATTGAACGTCACCAAAGCTTAAACGAAAATGCAGTACTCACCAATAGTGTAACCGAAATTTTTGCTGAGAAAAGAGCTAATGTAGATTATTATAAAATTCAAAACGATACACAAAATGCATCGTTAATTGACAGCACCTATATCAATCAAGAACGGGAAAGTATTTGTAGTGTACATACATTTTCTTTTGGAGGAAAAGTGACCCGTAATAACCTAAGTTTTAAACAGCTTGGACAAGGGTGTGATTCAATCTTAAATGGAGTCACCATTATTGAGGGCAAACAACATGTAGACCACAATACCCTAGTGCATCATATTGCCGAAAATTGTGAAAGTCATCAAGATTACAAAGGTATTTTTGATGCAAGCTCTACAGGTGTTTTTAACGGAAAAGTGTATGTAGAAAAAGAAGCACAAAAGCTAGATGCCTTTCAACAAAACAATAATATTTTAATTAGCGATAAAGCAACCATCAATGCAAAACCTCAATTGGAAATTTTTGCAGACGATGTAAAATGTTCGCATGGTTGTACTATTGGTCAATTAGACGAAGACGCTCTATTTTATTTACGTTCTCGTGGTATTGCCAAAAAAGAAGCCAGAGCGTTACTTATGTATGCCTTTGCTAATACGGTATTAGAAAGTGTAAAAATTCCAGAACTAAAAGGCCGTATCAACAAATTAATTGCCAATAAAATTGGTGTTAATTTAGGATTTGACCTATAATAACTCACTATAGAATTCTCTGTTCGAGCGCAGTCGAGAAATCAACTGTATTTTCATTTAGATTTAGACTGGGCTCAAGCAGATCGTGTAATAGGTTTTTCAACCTGTATAAATAAACCACAATGTTTGATGTAACTGCCATTAGAAAAGACTTTCCTATACTTTCAAGACAAGTAAATGGCAAGCCTTTGGTGTATCTCGACAATGCAGCTACCTCACAAAAACCGCAACAAGTTATTGACTGTATTGTAGATTATTATTCAAACTACAATGCAAATATTCATAGAGGAGTACATGCTCTTTCTCAAGAGGCTACAGATAGATATGAAGAAGCTCGTCAA
>JBNMOX010000040.1:0-8306 GCA_051275835.1 Patiriisocius sp. | reverse complement strand
TTCTTCTATGGGCGCCCGTTTTGATTCTAATGAGATGTATAATAAATTATCCAGCCCCAAAACCGCTTGTAATAAGGTCAAGAGTCCTAAGGTAATAAAATTCTCGAGGGTGAAAAGTCCTTCCATAGAAATGGTTATTAGTTGTTTAATTTTTTCTGAATAATAGCAATGGTATCATTAATAGTGCGCAACTGCTCCATATCCTCATTGGCAAACTCCACATCAAAAGTATCTTCAACATCTAGCACTACATCTACTAGGTGGGCCGAGTTGATATTTAGTTCTTTTGTTAAATCACTATCTAGATTGATCTGTGTAGCATCTATATCTTCAGGGAGATAGGTTTTTACAATGGGAATTAATTGTTCAAAAATGTCTTTTTCAGTCATAAAATAATAATATTAGTAAGTTCTAAAGATAATACACGCATTGACATCACCAAAACCAAAACTAGCTTTTACCGCAGTTTTTATAGGTGTTTGTACCATAGACCGTGGAATACTCTTTTCTGAAATGTTCCGCACTATATCTGGATGAATATCTTCACAGTTTATATTGGGGAATACAAATCCATGATGCATCTGTAATATCGTTGCTACACTTTCAATACTACCACTAGCTGCTAAACAATGGCCTGTCATTCCTTTTAATGAATTGATATATGGAAAGTCTGCACCACTCCTACCTAGAGCTTGCACCCAATTTTCAATTTCTACGGGATCCTTTATGGTTGCTGTTAAATGCCCATTGATATAATCAATCTCTTTGCCTGTAATAGTAGCATGTTCCAATGCCTTTGTAATACAGCGTTGTACCGCATCATTATTAGGAGCTGTCATACTTCCTCCATTTCGTTGGCCACCGCTATTAACTTCGCCGCCTAAAATTTCGGCATAAATCCTGGCGCCTCTAGCCTTGGCACTTTCCAGTGATTCTAAGAGTAAAGCCCCTGCTCCACTGCCTGGTACAAATCCGCTAGCAGTCGCACTCATAGGTCTTGAAGCTTGTTCTGGAGTATCGTTATGCTTATAGGTAATAACTTTCATGGCATCAAAACCACCCCAAATATAAGGACCATCCTCTCCAGTACTCCCACATAACATTTGTTTAGCCCGTCCGTTCGCAATGCGCTCATAGCCTATCAAAATAGCTTCTGTACCTGTGGCACAGGCAGAAGAATTGGTTGTTACTTGGTTTCCGGCTCCAATCATTCCACTTAAATATGCACTGACACCACTGGTCATGGTTTGTGCCACTGCCGTGCTGCCTAATCTGCGTACCTTGCCTTCATCTAGTTTGTAAATAGATTCTCTAAATTTATCCACGCCACTAGAAGCAACACCAAAGACAACTCCTAAATCATAATTTACAGTATCTTCTTGACTTAAAGCACTTAAAGACGCATCTTCTAAAGCATCCATTCCAGCCATGACGCCGTATAAAATTCCACTTGCGTTAAAATTTCTTAGCTGCAATGGGGTAAAATACGCTTGTTTTTTCTCTTCTGAAATACGAGGAACTCCACCTATTTGACAAGAAAAATTTAAATCTTTTAATGCTGCATGATGTGTAATTCCCGAAACACCCTGCTGTATAGCCTGTGTAAAAGCATCTAGCCCCACTCCATTAGGAGCACAAACACCAAGACCCGTTATAACGACACGTTGTTTCATTTTATAAAAAGTTTAAATTCTTATTTTTTAATTTTCACTACGCACTACGCACTAAAGAAGAACCACCATGCCATCAATAGTACCTTTTGCAATCAATTCTTTTTGTTGGGTAAACATAGACACTTTACAGCGTAGCTTGCCAAACCTAAAGTAGACCTTCTCTGAAGCTACAATAACAGTTTCCCCAGGCATTACGGTCTTAAAAAAGTCGATGGTTGTATTACTCATCGCCACCTGTGTCATTAATAGGGTATTAGTGGCAGCAGCAGCACCAACTTCTTTTTTTAGCAAGAAGATTCCTAAGGATACTAAACCTATTTGAGCCATACATTCTGTGAGTAGTACTCCGGGTGTGACAGGTAGTCCTTTAAAATGTCCTTGATAAAAATAGGCGTCTTTCTTGAATTGATAGGTACCCACTGCGCCATCTTCGTTCAATTCATCTAGCGTATCTACAAATAGAAAAGGGTCTGAGTAAGGCAATTGTGCTATGATTTCTGGGTGTTGCATGATCGTATTATTAAACGTTAAGGAGCATTGTTTTAGAATTTCAGGATGATATGATTGTATTAGCGAAGATGTTCACCTCCATCTACCTGTAAAATGGTACCGTTAATCCAAATAGCTTCTGGTATACATAATAAATATACAGCATTTGCTACATCTTCTGGAGTCGTCATACGCCCAAAAGGGTTTCTTTGCAATGCCATTGTAGCCAAAGCTTCACTTCCAGGAATCATTTCAAAAGAAGGTGTTTGTGTGGCACCAGCTTGTATACAGTTAGTCTTGATGCCTAATGGGGCTAATTCTACTGCCATTTGACGCATCATAGCTTCTAGCGTTGCTTTTGCAGCAGAAACAGCTCCGTATCCTTTCCATACGGTTGTATTTCCCTCACTAGTAAATGCAATGTTGCGTACATCACCTGTAAACTTTTTGGCCTGCAATAAAGCGCCTGTCCATTGCCACCAGCTTGTACCCATAGCGTGTATGGTAATATCAAGGGCTTCTTTGGTGAGTGTTGTATCTCCCAACAAAGGCTGTAAACTTCCTTTGGCAATACTATGAACTAAAACCGAAACACTATCGTCTTCAAGTTCATTGATAATTGCTGAAATATTCTCTTGTTTCAAGGCATCCTTATTGAACGAAAGAACAGAAACACCATGAGATTCCATAGTGTCTATTTCTTGTGATAGCAAAGCTACATGACTTTTACGAGTTCTATGCACCAATACAATATGATACCCAGCAGCTGCTAGTTTATGGGCTGTAGCGAGCCCTAATCCGCTACTACCGCCTAGAATAAGAGCATATGTATTTTTGATACTCATACCTTTAACATGTACCCGTTATTGAATCACAGCTATCCTCTTCAGGGATTACTTCCTGAGGTACTAGCGAACTAAATGATTCCAAAAAAGCACTAGTAGGCTGTGCGCCACTCATTCCGTATGTATTATTAATGATAAAAAATGGAACGCCAGTCACTCCCATATCTTGGGCATTCTTTATTTGAGCTTTTATTAAATTAGCAAGATCTTGATCTGCTATAATAGTATCAACCTTTTCAGAAGACCAACCAAAGGCAGCTAGGATTGTATGCAGTACCTTCGTATCATTTAAATGTTCCGACTTCACAAAGTAAGCTTCCAAGAAACGCTCTTTTAGCGCATCTTTAAACCCCTCTTCACCTGCTACATGCAATAATTGATGTAGATGCATCGTGTTTACAGCCAACCAAGTATCTCCAAAATCAAAATCAATACCTACTTCTTTCCCTACCTGCTCCAATCTATTTGTCATTTCTTTTACATTATCTAAACTCCCAAATTTTGCACTCAAATAGGTGTCTCTATTCTGACCTTCTTGTGTCATGGTAGGATCTAATTGATAGGGATGCCAGTTTATTTCTATAGGCAATCCGTCCCATGCCGCAACAGCAGCTTCTAATCTTCTCTTCCCTACATAACACCAAGGACACGCCACATCTGAAATTACATCTACTGTTATTTTCTCTACACTCATATTTATTTTTTTAATCAATCTTTAATAGTTACAACCAAAGGCAGTCTATACGCAATTCTCTTTATTTAAAACTCTAACAATACCCGTTGTGCTGAAAATCCAGGACCAAAACTCAACATCAATCCTAATTCTCCCTCGGGAACGCCTCTATCCATAAAGCGCTCTAATACATAGAGTACCGTAGCGCTGCTCATATTTCCGAAGAGACGCAGGACTTCTTTAGTATCGTCTATATTTTTACCTAAGCTACCAAATAGATCTTCAACGGTTTGTACAATTTTCTTTCCTCCTGGGTGAAATACCAAATGATCAACATCTGCAATAGTCTTCCCTGCTTTTTCAAGAAATGGATGTACAATATTTGGAAAATGATCACTAATTGTTTGAGGCACTGCTTTATCTAAAATCATTTGCAAACCAGTATCAACCAACTTAAAACCCATCATTGCTGTAGCATCATAAAAGTGATACATTTCTTCTGCCAAAATACGCAGGCCACTATCTGCCTCATTTGAGGATAATAAAACGCAGGCTGCTCCATCGCCAAAAATAGCCGCACTTACTATATTAGTCATCGAGTAATCATCTAGTTGAAATGTTGCGGTAGGCGCCTCTATGGCAACTACAGCGGCACGTTTTCCGGGATTGGCTTTTAAAAAATTTTGCGCATATATCACTCCAGATACTCCTGCAGCGCAACCCATTTCTGTAACAGGTAGACGCACAATATCTTGACGCATTTGTAAATCATTGATAAGATACGCATCTACAGAAGGAATCATAATACCCGTACAGCTCACGGTAATAATAAAATCAATATCACCTGCCTTCCAGTTTGCTTTATCTAGTGCTTTTTGTACGACTTGTTTCCCTAGTGTTTTTACTTCACGCACATAAATATCATTTCGAGCCTCAAAATTAGGATTGGTAAATACTTCTATAGGGTCCATGATGCTATAGCGTTTATCCACCGCTGCTCCTTCAAACAATTTTATCACTTTACGTTGAAAGCGGCTGTCTTGATCTTGCATCCATTGTTTCACAAAGGGAATAATCTCTTTGGTTTCTCTAGAGTATGGTGGTAATTGCGTAGCAACTGTCGTTATTTTTACAGGCATAAATACGTTTTCTTATTTAAATAAAAGCCATTGATATCTAAAGGCCCATTTCCAATTAATTTGATGTTTTATCACAGGGATTTTCGCTGCCAATTCTTCTAATTCTTTTTTCTGAAATCCCCTAGCAACAGAGACCAGACCATCATGTTTTGCAATCTTAGTTCTTATAAAGATAGCACTAAATGGTTTGAATAATTGAAACGCTAGCCTACTTCTTTGTAAATCATTAACAACAACTCCAATGCGCGATTGAGATATAAGTTTATTTAAAATTTCAACAATATCCTTGTTCTTAAAATGATGTAAAAACAGGGTACACAAACAGATATCAACGTCCAGGGTTTTGATTTCTTTAGAAAAGATATCGAGAACACGATACTCAATCTCAGGAAACTTTAAAGACCGCAATGCTGCTTCTTTCAAAATATGCGGATTTGCATCTATACCAATCAATTTAAACTGATATCTATTTCTTCTTGCCCATAAAGCACATTGTCTTAGGAGTTCTCCATCACCGCAGCCAACATCTACAATACGAATATTTTTGTCTGTTGGGTGCTGTTGCAACAAGGTTTCAATACCATGAGTCGTAATACGATTACCACCTAACAATTTATTGACTCTTTTTAAGTCTGTTAGCAAGGTTTCCATCTCTGCTCCTTGTAAAGAGAAATTATCCATGATTTCTTGTTGCCTAGAGCGGGTATGTTTTGAAAAAAATATCATACTACTATTTTACCATGAGTTTGCTTAATGAGCATTGGTACAATTCCAGGAATTGCTTTGGCAACAGTAAAACCTAGCCTTGTTGCCTTGGGTTTTAATAACAAACGCTGTATCAGTTTGCCTACACGTAATCTCCTGGAGAAAGCTGTTTGCCAGTGCAATGCATAGGTGTCTTCAATCGTTTTTCTAGGAAGTCCTTCTTTTTTGTTTTTAATGAAAATTTCAGAAAATAGTTTTGCACTATGTATAGCCATAGCCATTCCATTTCCACATAATGGATGTATCAATCCAGCACTATCTCCAAGCATAATAACATGGTTCTCTACCGCTTTCTTCTCACTAAACGATATCTGACTAATGGTTAATGGAGCATCAAAAAGGAGTGTTGCTTCCTCAAAGAACGTCTTTAAATATGGATTTTGAGACACTATTTCACGCTGAAATACCTCAATGTTTTTATATTTCTTAAAGGATTCATAGCTAGCCAAATAACAGGCATTTACGGCGCCCGTTTCTGTTTGTGACAAACCACAATATCCACCATTAAAATTATGAAGTGCTACGGTACTTTCAGGCATATCAAATTGATAATGTGCTTTTACACCCAACCATTGTGAAGGTTGTTGGGTAAAGTTACGTTTCCATTGCAGATCCAAATTGCTTCGTTTCCCATAGGCTCCTAGGACAAAATCTGCCGTATATTGAGCTCCCGTTTGTGTTTCCACCACGAATCTTTCTGCTTGAAAAGATACATGAGATACTGTCGTGATTTCAACCGCTGCGGTTGCTACTAATTTCTGATACAGCATATGGTCTAAATGATACCTACTGATACCAAAACCACCCATGGGCAGTGCAGTATTAATACTTTTACCTTTTACATTTGAAATTTGAAATGTAGTGATATTTTTAGCACCCTCTTGTATAGGGTCAAGCCCTAATTGTTTTAAATACGGAAGTACTTCATTAGAAACATATTCGCCACATACTTTATGATGTGGATAGGCATATTTTTCAAGTAATAATACCTGAAAGCCATGCTGAGAAAGGTGTATACCTGCAGTTAGCCCAGCAAGACCACCACCAATAATAAGTACTTCAACATGTGTGGTTTTTACCATTATATAAAGAACGTCATAGTTTATTACAAGAAAAAACCCATTCACAAAATTTTATGAATGGGTTTTAAAATCTAAATAAAAATTTAATTAGTTTTAATTTCCGTTGGCTTCTTTTTGTGCATCATCTTTCATTTTATCATTAGGAATAATTACAATATTTACACGTCTGTTTTCTGCTCTTCCTGCTGCTGTATTATTATCGCCTATAGGAGACTGTTCTCCATACCAGTTAATTGTAAACCTTGATACAGACATGCCTTTTCTAGCGGTAAAATAGTTTGTGACAGCAGTAGCACGATTCTTTGAAAGGGTCATGTTGTTTTGATCACTTCCAACACTATCTGTATGTCCAATAACTAACATATTTGTATCTGCATATTCTACTAACACCCCCGATAATTTATCAAGTGTAGCTTGAGATGCCGAGTTGATATTATATTTGGCTGTGTCAAAAAACACACCACTATTTTCATCAAAAGTGACTACAATACCATCGTCTACCCGCTCTACTTTGGCTCCAGGAATCTCATCTTCAATTTGTTGTGCTTGTTTGTCCATTTTGTTTCCAACAAGAACACCAGCACCTCCTCCAAGGACACCTCCTATAACGGCCCCTATCTCTCCATTACCTCCTTTACCAATATTATTGCCAAGAATAGCGCCTAATACAGCACCTCCTGCGGCACCAATTACAGCACCTTTTTGTTTATTATTTGCGTTTTTTGTTGCTTCACAACTGGTCATTGCTACAACAAGTGTTACACACATTGCGAACATTGCTACTTTTTTTACTATATTTTTCATTATTCTTCTATTTTACTAAAGTCCATATTGATATTAAAAGGGGTCCCGTCAAGATCAACGGTTTGTACCCACTGCATATTGGTATCACTTAAAGCTGTGAGGTTTACTCTAAAGCCTTGTGTCTCGTTTTTATTTGAACGTCCCTGTTTTACAGTTGGTTTTAATAAAAAATCGTAGAGACCAGAAGCTGCATCCATTTCTTTTACGCTAAAAATAAAATTGCGATCTCCTGTTGGACAATCACCATTTTGTATCGTATAAATCCCTGAATTATTATTAGGAATAAAGCGCCACGTTGATCCTTCAAAGCACTCTTTGGAGGTGTCATTAAACAAAGAAACATTAAATGTTCCTTTTTGATTGTATGAAATCTTATCAAGATTCCAATATCCCTTTATTACTCTTTTTGAAGAAATAACCGTTTTTGGGGTTGAACAGGCTACTATGATTGCTCCAAATAGGATGAGAACTAGTGTTTTTTTCATGAGGTATAATTTTATGTTATAAAGTTAAAAAATCTAAAATTAAATGAACCAAAAATAATGAAATACAATTCAAAAAAGACATTCTACACCAACGAAACCCTTTTAAATTTTATGTTGTATTCTTAATAGGCCAGCAAATCTTGTAATGCTTTATCAAAACGATGATTCGCTAGGTATTCACGCTCTAGGTCATCTGTAAAAGGAATTGGGGTTTCTAAACTTGCAACTCTTTTAATAGGTGCGTCTAGATATTCAAAACAATGCTCTGAAATAAGTGCTGAAATATCACTAGCCATACCTCCAAACATAGAATCTTCTTGCAAAATGATCACCTTCCCGGTTTTCTTTACG
>JBNMOX010000039.1:0-8344 GCA_051275835.1 Patiriisocius sp. | reverse complement strand
TTAGAACAAGTGTATGTAAATCAAAATCAGGAATTTTTTAATGGTACTGTTGCCACTAATTTTTGGAACACTGCCCTATATTTAGGGGCAGGATTCAGAGCAGGGCCAGCTACTATTGGCTTACGTTACAATGTATTATTCCAAGAAGACGATGCTATTTATGCTTCCGCTTGGGTCCCTTTTATACGGGTATTTTTTTAAGATTATTACACTTTCCTATTCATTAACCAATCTGCAAAGCTTTGCAGTGTTGCTTTATGTGCTTCTGAAATTTTAATATCTTTTAGTAATGATACCGCTGTATTTGTGTAGTGAACTATTTCATCTTCGGTAGCCTTTGCTGCTCCTGTTTCAACAAAAACATCTTTTACAGTAGCTACTTTTTCTGACGGGTCATTTGGTAATGTGCTAAATAATGAAGTTAATCTTTCGGATTGAGCAGGCGTGCTTTTTTGAAGCGCTGTTAAGTATAAAAATGTCTTTTTATTGGCTATAATATCACCTCCTACTTGTTTACCAAAGGTTTCAGGATCTCCAAAAGCATCTAGATAATCATCTTGAAGTTGGAAGGCGATCCCTAAGTTTTTTCCAAAGGCGTATATATTTTCTTTACAGTTTGTAGATGCATTGGCAATAATAGCACCCATTTGTAAAGAGGCTCCAATAAGTACAGCCGTTTTATACTCAATCATTTTAATATATTCTGGAATCGTGACATCATTTCTTGTTTCAAAATCAACATCATATTGCTGTCCTTCGCATACCTCTAAAGCTGTTTTACTAAAGAGCACCGCCAATTGCATAAAAACTGCTGGCTCATACGATTCAAAAAGTTGGTATGCTAAAATTAACATGGCGTCTCCAGACAAAACACCTGTATTGAGATCCCATTTTTCATGCACTGTTTCTTTTCCTCTTCTCAAGGGCGCATTATCCATAATATCATCATGGACCAATGAAAAATTATGAAACATTTCTACTGCTAATGAAGCATTTAACGCCTCTTTATAATCGCCTCCAAAAAAATCTGCACTCATCAGGGTTAGCACCGGTCGTAACCGTTTTCCTCCTAAGTTTAAAATATAATGTATTGGCACATATAATGACACAGGCTCTTTTATGGCAACATTTTTTTCAAGATGCTGAACTAAAGCGTCACTATATTTTGAAATATCCATAGTATAAATTTTGCTCAAAAATAAGAATTAGCTTGATATTTCTAGTCGCTATTCACATTCTTTTGTGATGGTGATTCCTGAAACATTCTGTTCATAGTTACGATACATTACACAATATTCTAGCAATACTAAAAAAGTCAAGGAAATGTTAAAAAAACATTAAACTTTAGAAACTATTTTTGTACTTAAAGTTTCCAAAGGTATATTTGTCATCCAAATTATGAAAGAAAACATCATCTTTAAGGCAACAGAATTGTTCATGACCCTTGGTTTCAAGAGCGTTACTATGGACGATATTGCCAATGAAATGGGAATTTCAAAGAAAACCATTTACACTCATTTTAATAATAAAGAAACTATTGTTGCTGTAGTAACAGATCATGTTTTTGAAATTGTGTGCAACGATATTGATCAAATTTGCGAATTGAACCAAAACCCTATTGAGGAACTCTATGCTATTAAAAAAAGGGTTATGGAGTACATGCAAAAAGAAAAAGCATCTCCTTGGTATCAACTTCAAAAATACTATCCAACAATTTATGGAAATATCAAACAACGCCAATTTGCTTTTATGCAAGAGTGTGTGGTAAGTAATATTCATAGAGGCTTAGAGCTAGAATTATATCGTAGTAATATTAATGTTCAATTTGTTGCGCGTATTTATTTTAATGGTATAACAGGAATTAAAGAGGAAAACCTATTCCCACATACGATGTTTACAGGAGAACGTTTATACGAAATGTACTTAGAATATCACTTACGTGGTATAGTAACACCAAGCGGAAGAAACATACTAAACCAATTGATAAAATCAAACCAAGACTAATGAAAAAATACATCTTTATACTGTGCGCTTTGTACGGCATTCAGGGCTTTGCTCAAGATAAAGCATATTCCTTTACGGTAGAAGAAGCTATAACCTTTGCTATCGACAGTAGTTATGCTACCATTAATTCTAGAAGAGAAATTGCCAAAGCCTTAAAATTAAAATGGGAAGCAACAGCAATAGGCTTACCCCAAATAGACGCTAATGTTTCATACTTAAATAATCTAAAACAACAGGTTTCATTATTGCCTGCAGCGGCTTTTGATAATACTAGCAGTGTCGTAAATACGGTAGAAGAATTTTTTGATTTAGAAGCGAACGGAGATCCATCACCTCCAGAGGGTTTTATTCCCGTTATTTTTGGGACAAAACAAAGCATCAATGCAACAGCAACACTTACGCAACTTATTTTTGATGGTAGTTATTTAATTGCCCTAGAAGGGGTAAAATCATTTCTTGAATACAATGAAAATATCAATGAAAAAACAAATCTTGAAATAAGAAAACAAGTGATTAATGCCTACGGAAATGTCCTACTGGCAGAAGAAGCCATTTCAATTACAGAAAAAAACAAAAGCAATGTTGAAAAAAACCTATTTGAAACAACAAAGATTTTTGAAAATGGACTTACCGAAGAAGAGAGCGTAGAGCAGCTAAAAATAACCTTATTGGATTTAGAAACGCAGTTAAGTAACGCCAAAAGAACCTTAGGAATTTCCAAACAATTATTTAATCTCACCTTAGGAATTGATGTAAACCAAAACGTAAGCTTAACCAATACATTAAAAGCATTGACCGAAGAAAATATTTCTTTGGCCCTGCTAGACAATTCTTTAACGATAGAGGAGAATGTAGATTATAAAATCGCACAAAACCTTACAGAGCAACGCGATATAGAGTTAAAACTAGAACGAAGTAGAGGTATGCCTACGATGAATGGATTTATTAATTATGGCACTGGGGCTTTTGAAGACGAATTTACATTTTTAAACAATGACCAACAATGGTTTCAATCGTCTTCCTTTGGTATTAGTTTGAATGTTCCCATTTTTTCTAGCGGATTACGAAGTGCTAGAAATCAACAAGCAAAAATCTCTTTAGACCAAGCCCAAACAGAACTAGTAGAAACTAGCCAACGCGTACAATTGGCTTATGAAACTGCTAGGAGCAATTATCAGTTTACGATCGAGCGCTATGGAAACACTAAAAAGAATCTAACATTGGCGGAAAGTATTGAGAATAAAAATCAAATAAAATTTAAAGAGGGACTCGCGTCAAGTTTTGATTTAAGGCAAGCACAAATACAACTATATCGCATACAACAACAATATATTAGTGCTATGCTAGATGTTATTAAAGCCAAAGCAGAGATGGAAACAGTTTTAAACACGCCTAAACTAAGAATGTCTATCGACGAAATTAAAAACAAATACAAATACTAAGCTCAAATATTTCAATATATTACTCATGAAAAAACGAATCATATTACTATCCATTGCTGTTTTCTTAACAGCCTGTGGTGATCAAAAAGAAATAACCCTAGAAGAGATTATAGCCTCAGAAAACATTGAAGCTATCCAACAAAAAAGAGATGTTATTGTTGCTAAACAACAAGAAATAAATGAGCAAATAAAGCAGTTGGACGAAACCTTGGCAGTATTAAATCCAGAAAAAAACATGCCATTAATCACTTCTTTTACTGCTAATGACACTTTATTTAAACACTATCTTGAAATACAAGGAAGTGTAGAAACAGACCAAAACATCGTTATCACACCAGAAATGGGAGGTGTACTTCAACGTGTATATGTTACAGAAGGACAACGCGTACGTAAAGGACAGATATTAGCTAGCATAGATGATGGAGGGATGAGCTTATCAATAGCACAAATGCAAGTACAGGCAGATCTTGCTAAAACAATTTTTGAAAGACAAGAACGTCTTTGGACCCAAAACATAGGAAGTGAAATTCAATACCTACAAGCCAAAACAGCTTATGAAGGTCAATTAAATGCCATTAATTCTATGAAACAACAATTAACTAAAGCCAGTATGAGAGCTCCTTTTTCTGGAACGATAGATGATGTTATTACGGAACAAGGAAATGTTGTTGCTCCAGGACAAACCCCTATAATGCGTTTAGTAAGTTTAAAAAATATGTACATCAAAGCAGATGTGCCAGAAACATATATTACAAATGTGGTTACAGGAAAAGAAGTAGCCGTTTACTTTCCGGTATTAGGAACAACCCTAGCTACAAAAATAAGTCAAACGGGTAGTTTTATAAATCCTAATAACAGAACCTTTAAGGCAGAAATTAATGTGCCAAATAAAGATCAAAATATCAAACCGAACTTAACGGCACGATTAAAAATTAACGATTACACGAATGAAAAAGCCATTTTAATACCACAAAGTATAATTTCTGAAAATGCACAAGGAGAACAATATATTTATGTATTAAAAGAGATTACAGGAAATAATGCAGTAGCAAAGCGTATCATTATTAAAACTGGAAGAAAACAAGATGATATTATTGAAGTTTTGAATGGTTTACAAAGCGGAGATCAAATTATACAAGAAGGTGCTCGTAGCGTTAAAGATGGACAAACAGTTAAAATTATCACATACTAATTTGTAACAATTATGGCAAAGCAGAAAAAAAATACCGAGAAAGAGTTTAAACTCTCATCTTGGGCCATTAACAACAAAACCACTATATACATGGCAATGGCCTTGGTGTTGTTTTTGGGAGGAAGTGCTTACAATAGTATGCCACGTGAAAATTTTCCAGAAATTAGAGAGACTAAAATATACATAAGTTCAGTATACCCTGGAAACACTGCTGAAGATATAGAAAAACTTATTACAGACCCGCTGGAGGATAAACTCAAAACGGTAAGTAATGTAGTAGAAATCACCTCAACGTCTCAAGAAGATTACTCTATGGTAGTCGTTGAATTTGATGAAGGTATTTCTGTAGATAAAGCCAAGCAAAAAGTAAAGGACGAGATTGACTCAGAAACCTCCAATGAAGACTGGCCAACCTTTAATGGTGCCAAAGTAGAACCCAATATATTTGAGTTGAGCATGAGCGAAGAAATGCCCATACTCAATATTAATATTTCAGGAGATTACCCTGTAACAAAACTGAAAGAATTTGCAGAATACCTGCAAGATGAAATAGAAAACCTAGAGGAAATCAAACAAGTTGATATTCGTGGTGCCCAAGAAAAAGAAGTAGAAGTCGCAGTAGACATCTATAAAATGATGGCTTCATCCGTAAGTTTTAACGACATTCAAGGAGCTATTTCAAATGGTAACATGACCATCTCTGCCGGAAATTTTAAAGCAAGTGGACAAAGAAGGACCATACGGATTTTGGGCGAAATTGAAGACCCTAAAGAACTAGAGAATTTTGTAGTTAAATCTCAAAATAGTGACATTGTATACTTAAAAGATGTCGCTACTGTAAGCTTTAAAGAAAAAGACAGAACCACCTTCGCTAGAGAATATAAAAACCGTGTGGTCATGCTAGACGTCAAAAAACGTTCTGGTAAAAACATGGTGGCAGCCGCAGAAAAGATTGAAAAAATTGTGGCAGATACCAAAGCCAATATCTTTCCATCAAACTTAAAGGTAAATATTACCAATGATCAATCTTCAAAAACTATAGGACAAGTAGATGATTTAGTTAATAATATCATTTTCGGGATTATTTTAGTTGTCACGGTACTGATGTTTTTCCTTGGGTTTAAAAATGCATTATTTGTTGGGTTTGCAATCCCAATGTCAATGTTTATGTCCTTAATGATTTTAGGCTGGATGGGATACACCTTAAATACCATGATTCTTTTTGGATTAATTATGGGTCTTGGAATGCTAGTAGATAATGGTATTGTAGTGGTAGAAAACGTATACCGTTTAATGGATGAAGAAGGATTGAGTCGCATTGAAGCTGCCAAAAAAGGAATTGGTGAAATTGCATTTCCGATTATTATCTCTACAGCCACAACAGTAGCAGCCTTTATACCACTTGGATTATGGCCAGGATTGATGGGGCAGTTCATGATCTACTTCCCTATCACACTTTCGGTCGTATTAGGCTCTTCTTTATTTGTAGCCATCTTCTTTAACTCGGTATTGGTCTCTCAGTTTATGACTACAGAAGACAAGGATATGCCTTTAAAGAACATCATTATTATATCTGCAATTATGGTATCCATAGGAGCTTTTATTATGGTCTTTGGAGGTGCTTATAATGGGCTTGGAAGTCTTATGATTTTCACAGCTATTATGTTATGGGTATATAGGTTACTGCTCCGTAAACTTGCCAATTTCTTTCAAACCAAAGTGCTTACAAGGTTAGAGAATTGGTACAAAAGAATCCTTACCAAGACTTTTAAAGGTGCAAGACCTTATCTTGTTATTGCTTTTACTTTTGTACTTCTTTTTGGAGCTTTTGCAGCATTTGGTATCTCTGTTGCAAAACAGCGAACAAAAATTGAATTTTTCCCAGACAATACGCCTAACCAGATTATTGTTTATATAGAATATCCTCAAGGAACTTCTATTGAAAAGACAAATGCCATAACTAAAGAAATTGAAGAACGTGTTTATAAAACCCTGAACAGCAATGAATATGTGGAAGGCGACATTAACTTCCTAGTAGAAAGTGCGGTTTCACAAGTTGGAGAGGGTGCAGGAAACCCACAAACTGATGGTGGTTCTGCAGCAGAAATGCCTCATAAAGGAAAAATCACCGCCTCCATGCGTGAGTATAAATACCGCCGTGGAGAAGACAGTGAAGTGCTTCGCAAAAAAGTACAAGAAAACTTAAAAGGTATTTATCCGGGTGTGATTATCTCTGTAGATAAAGATTCTAATGGACCCCCACAAGGTGCTGCTGTAAGTATTGAACTTTCTGGTAATGATTATAACGAGCTTATAACTGCCGCAGAAAGCATGCGTGCTTTTTTAAACACAAAAAACATAGCAGCTATTGACGAGCTGAAAATTGATGTAAACAAGGACAAACCGGGTATGCAAGTACTCATTGACAGAGAAAAGGCAGGAGAGTTAGGTGTCAATGCAAGACAAGTAGGACAACAATTACGGAACTCATTGTTTGGAACCAAGGCAGGAGTGTATAAAGAAGATGGTGAAGATTATGATATCTACATTCGTTTTAACGAAGCAAGTCGTTATAATGCCAGTGCCTTGTTTAATCAATCCATAACGTTTAGAACCAATACTGGAAAACTTCGTGAAATTCCAGTATCTGCAGTAGCTTCACAAAAAAACAACTCTGGATTTAGTGCTATCAAGCACAAACAATCAAAACGAATAGTAACACTCTATTCAGCTTTATCTCCTGGATATACAGATGCCGGTGCGGCGGTAGCACAGGTGAAAAATGAAATGCTTAACATCAAAGGGATTCCAAAAAGTGTGAACATTAATTATACAGGACAATTAGAAAAACAGGACAAAGAGCAAGCCTTTTTAATGAGTGCATTCTTTAGTGGACTTGGACTCATTTTCTTGATATTAATTTTTCAATTCAATTCTATATCGAAGCCGTTTATTATTATGATTGCGATTCTCTTGAGTTTTATTGGTGTCTTTGGTGGGATTGTAATTTCTGGATCTCCTTTCGTTATTATCATGACCATGATGGGGATTATCTCTCTGGCAGGAATTGTGGTAAATAACGGTGTGGTATTACTCGATTATGCACAACTACTCATTGATAGAAAGAAAAACACACTAGATCTAGATGCAAACGAATATCTAGAAAAAGAAGACTTATTGGCAAGTATCATTCAAGCGGGTAAAGCTCGTTTACGTCCAGTACTTTTAACCGCTATTACAACCATATTAGGGTTGATACCCTTAGCCATTGGTTTAAATATTAATTTCTTTACTTTATTTAGTGAGTTTGATGCCAATGTATACATGGGAGGTGATAATGTTATTTTCTGGGGGCCATTGGCCTGGACTGTTATTTATGGACTTATCATTGCTACATTTTTAACATTAATTATTGTGCCCATTTTGTTCTATTTTGCTACACGATTGAAGATGAAAATTTCATCTTTCACAACATCTAGAAAACAAAATTTAAACCCAATTAATCAAGATATCAACCAAGAAGCTGCCGAATAAAATGGCCTTAGTAGTTTTTATCTCGCACTAGAAATTATCAATAAAACCTGTTGCACAATAGAGATCGTGCAACAGGTTTTATTTATTAAAAGTACAATAGAATATCTCAGAATTGAAAAAGTCGCCTATAGTACTATAGGCGACTTTATATAATAGTAAGACTACGTGTAAG
>JBNMOX010000038.1:0-8432 GCA_051275835.1 Patiriisocius sp. | reverse complement strand
ACATGAGTGTTTTAGTATACACAGAATCTGAAAATGGTTCTTTCAAAAAAACAGCTTTTGAAGTAGTATCGTACGCAAAAGCAATAGCAAATCAAATGGGTACTTCTGTAACAGCAGTATCTATTAATGGTGGTGATGCCTCTCAATTAGGAGTGTATGGTGCAGATAAAGTACTTGAAGTTACCAACGACAATCTTTCAAACTTCAGCGCAGAAGGATATGCAGACACCATAGCACAAGCTGCCACTGCTGAAGGTGCAACCGTAGTGGTATTGTCTCAAAGCGCGAATGCAAAATTTATGGCCCCTTTAGTCGCTGTAAACCTAGAAGCTGGCTATGTACCAAATGTAGTAGCTACTCCAGAGAGCACAGCTCCTTTTAAAATAAAGCATAGTGTATTTACCAACAAAGCGTTTTCTTTAACAGAGATTAACACCGCTATCAAAGTAGTTGGTTTAGGTAAAAATGCATATGGATTACACGAAAATAATGCTACAGCTGCAGCAGCGTCTTTCTCACCAAGTTTACAAGAAAACAGCACCAAAGTGGTTTCTGTAGATAAAGCAACCGATAAAGTGACCATTGCCGATGCAGAAATTGTGGTCTCTGCAGGACGTGGATTAAAAGGGCCTGAGAACTGGGATATGATTGAAGAAATGGCCACCATTTTGGGTGCGGCAACTGCTTGCTCAAAACCTGTTAGTGATATGGGATGGAGACCTCACGGTGAACATGTTGGGCAAACTGGAAAACCAGTAGCTTCTACCCTATATATAGCTATTGGTATTAGTGGAGCTATTCAACACTTAGCTGGTATTAATTCATCTAAAATAAAAGTAGTAATCAATAACGACCCAGAAGCTCCTTTTTTTAAAGCGGCAGACTACGGTATTGTAGGGGATGCTTTTGATATTGTACCACAGCTTAATGAAAAATTAAAGGCTTTTAAAGCACAGAACGCATAATTTTTGTTACTTTGTGCCTTCGAAAAAGGCTGTTTAAATTAGGACAAACATCCTGTTTTAAGCAGCTTTTTTTTATTTTAAAACTATGAGTCTAGTTCGATTAAACATTAAGGGAATCTCTTACAGCCAAACACAAAACGGCGCCTATGCTTTAATACTAAGCGAGGTAGATGGAAACAGAAAACTACCTATAGTCATTGGAGCTTTTGAAGCACAATCTATTGCGATTGCATTAGAGAAAGAAATCATGCCTCCAAGACCTCTAACACATGATCTATTTAAAAACTTTTCAGATCGTTTTGAGATTGTCATCAAGCAAGTGATTATTCACAAATTAGTAGATGGTGTTTTTTACTCAAGTATTATTTGTGAGCGCGATAATATTGAAGAAATCATAGATGCGCGCACCAGTGACGCCATTGCCCTAGCATTGCGCTTTAAGGCACCTATTTTTACCTATAAGGGGATTTTAGATAGTGCAGGAATCTTCTTAAAAACTGGACAACAAAAGGAGAAAAAACAAATAGATGAAGAAGCTGTCATTGAAGAATTATTGCTTAGTGATGACAAAGAATCTACAAGCATAGATCCGCATGGCTATAAAAACAACACCTTAAAAGAACTCTACAAAATGCTAGAGGGTGCTGTGGCAAATGAAGACTACGAAAATGCTGCAAAATTAAGAGATGAAATCTCGAAGCGAAACTAAACCCAATCTTAAGCGTATGAAAAAGCTGTTATGTGTTATAGGCGTTTTATTTTTCTTCGGAAATATAGCTGCTCAAAGTATTGAAAAACAATGGTCCTTTAGTGACGTAAAATCACAGGATGGGACATCACTTTTTGACATTGATTCAAGTACAGATACGTTTCAGCTCGAAGGAGGTGCTTTTGAGTATTCCATAGCCGCAAAAAACAATCTTAAAGCTAGTGGGGATTATATCTTCCAGAATAATTTATTAGTACTCTTTTACAATCAGCCTTCAGATACCATACGCAGATATAGGGTTACGGAACTAACAGAAAACAACCTATCCCTTACTGAAAACAATATAGCTTATTCTTTTACTGCTCCTCAAAAGGAAGCAGAAGTTGCTGTTATTGACACAGGGCAAGAGCCTACTGAAAATTCAAACAATGCTGGTGTAATTCCTTCTCAAGGATTCTCTTTTAACAGTCTTTGGCGCGGTGTATTAGGAATGGTGACCCTGCTATTTATTGCCTTTTTATTTAGTTCAAATAGAAGAGCTATTAACTGGCGTACCGTGGGTCTTGGACTTGCTTTTCAATTAATTATCGCAGTAGGCGTTTTAAAAGTCGCGTTTATACAAAGTATTTTTGAAACTATAGGAAAAGTATTTATTGAAATTTTAAAGTTTACACAAGCAGGAAGTAAATTTCTTTTTGAAGGCCTTGTTGTAGATATGGACACTTTTGGATTTATCTTTGCTTTTCAAGTACTACCAACTATTATATTCTTCTCTGCCTTAACCTCCGTGTTATTTTATTTAGGAATTATCCAAAAAGTTGTAAAAGCTTTTGGCTGGTTACTTTCGAAAGTATTAAAAATATCGGGCGCAGAAAGCTTAAGTGTCGCTGGAAATATTTTTTTAGGCCAAACCGAAGCACCCCTTCTCATTAAAGCGTATCTAGAAAAAATGACAAAAAGTGAAATGCTTTTGGTCATGATTGGCGGTATGGCAACAGTTGCTGGAGCAGTACTGGCAGCCTATATCGGTTTTTTAGGTGGTGATGACCCAGTATTGCAATTATTATTTGCAAAGCATTTATTAGCAGCCTCTGTCATGGCAGCACCAGGAGCCATTGTAATTTCAAAAATACTATATCCACAAACCGAAGAAATTAATACCGATGTAACAGTTTCTTCAGAAAAAATTGGATCAAACATCTTAGACGCTATTGCAAATGGAACTACAGAAGGTTTAAAACTTGCGGTAAATGTTGGAGCAATGCTTTTAGTTTTTGTTGCTATGATTGCTATGGTAAATGGAGGACTAGAATTAATTGCTAGTTTTGATGGCATAAGAATAAACGCAATACATTTAGATTGGCATTTCAGCTCATTAAATGAAGTAATCGCGGCTAACACAGCCTATGATAAACTCTCATTAGAATTTATTTTAGGGTACCTCTTCGCGCCATTAATGTGGCTTATAGGAGTTGCCGCCGAAGATAAGATGATGATGGGACAACTTTTGGGTATCAAACTAGCCGCAAGTGAGTTTGTAGGATATATCCAATTAGCCGAGCTTAAAAACATTAATAACATTATGCATCTCAACTATGAAAAATCAATCATTATGGCGACGTATATGCTCTGCGGATTTGCCAACTTTGCCTCTATTGGTATTCAAATTGGAGGGATTGGATCTTTAGCCCCTGGACAGCGTAAAACATTATCCAAATTTGGAATGAAAGCCTTAATTGGAGGTTCTATTGCATCCTTAATTTCTGCTGCTATTGCAGGAATGATCATTGGCTAGACAACTTTTAGCTCAGATGTAATCTTATAAAATTTCAGAAACGTTAATAAATATTCATAAGAATTTCTGCTGAAATTTTACTAATTTTTTTGCGTTTCATACATTTACAATTGTAAAAACGGAAGCCCCATGAAGCAATATCACGACCTTATAAAACATGTAATTGAAAACGGAACCCAAAAGCATGACCGTACTGGAACCGGTACTAAAAGTGTGTTTGGACACCAAATGAGATTTGATTTAAGTGAGGGATTCCCCATGGTGACTACCAAAAAATTACATCTCAAATCTATTGTTTATGAGCTGCTTTGGTTTTTAAACGGTGACACCAATATTAAATACCTACAAGAAAATGGGGTGCGTATTTGGAATGAATGGGCAGATGAAGATGGTAATTTAGGACCTGTTTATGGCCACCAATGGCGTAACTGGAACAGTGAAGAGATAGATCAAATTAGTGACATTGTTACTACCTTAAAATCCAATCCAGATAGCCGTAGGATGTTAGTGAGTGCCTGGAATCCTAGTGTGATGCCAGACAGCTCTAAACCCTTTGAAGAAAATGTTGCCAATGGAAAAGCAGCCCTACCTCCATGCCATGCCTTTTTTCAATTTTATGTAGCAGACGGTAAATTATCATGTCAACTATACCAACGAAGCGCCGATACCTTTTTGGGGGTACCATTTAATATAGCATCCTATGCATTGTTTACCATGATGATGGCTCAAGTATGTGGTTATGAAGCTGGAGATTTCATCCATACTTTTGGAGATGCTCATATTTATAATAACCACATGGAGCAAGTAGACCTACAACTATCAAGAGACCTAAGACCTTTGCCAAAAATGATACTGAATCCTGAGGTTAAAGATATTTTTGACTTTACTTTTGATGACTTTACTTTGGTGGACTACAATCCGCATCCCCACATTAAAGGCGCTGTCGCTATTTAACATGACAGCTTTCCAAGACATTGGTTGAAGAGGGCTGCAACAAATTTACGTTCAATTTAAAATTAGTAACAAAGGGAAATAGTTGACAGTAAAATTCGTGCTACACATAGGTCGTTAGAAATTGAAACTAGGCGTGTATTTCATCTTATTTCAGATAGGATTCTTGGAGAATAAAAAGGAAAACCTGTGGGTGTATTATATGCTTTAATCATTCGCTATCAAGTTGAAACCGATCCAAAGGATGAAACTCGTAAAGAAAAATAAAAAAGGTTTTTAGCTGAGCGAAAAGAGGCTAAACACAAAATTAAATAGTCTTTTTATCCTTATTTTAAACAAAATTGCACCCAAAAGTCCTTAAAGTGTCTATCTTTGCTATTCACACTTTTTTATGATCTCCACACAAAACTTGGTCTCCTTATTTATTGAGACAAGACAACGTACAGAACAACTTTGCAAACCCCTAGAAATTGAAGATTACGTAGTACAGCCCTGCCTAGACGTATCCCCACCAAAATGGCACTTAGGACATACTACTTGGTTTTATGAAGAATTTATTCTAAAACACCACAAACCCAACTATACCTTATTTCATCCAGACTTTGCTTTTGCTTTCAATAGTTACTATGAAACTATTGGTAAAAGAATTGTCCGCACAGACAGAGGAAACATGTCTCGACCAGGTGTTGCTAAAGTATATGACTTTAGACACTACATAACCAATGAGTTAAAGGAGTTTTTAGAAAACCCAGCTAACCTAACGGAAGAAATTGAACACCTATTACTCATGGGTATTCATCACGAAAAACAACATCAAGAGTTGTTAATGACTGATATTAAATACATTTTAGGGAACAATCCTTTTCAACCCAAATACAATGATACCTTTCAGGAATGTGAAACAGAAAAACACGCTTTTGAATGGATTGCTATGGATGAAGGGATCTATGAAATAGGACATCAAGATCCAACTACTTTTCATTATGACAATGAAGTAAATAGACATAAAGTATATTTAAACGACTATCAAATTGCCAACAAGTTTGTGACCAATGGTGAATATTTAGAATGTATTCAAGCAGGCATGTATAAAGATTTTAATTTCTGGCATGCAGATGGCTGGGAATGGGTAAAACGAACTGGAGTTTCTCACCCTATGTACTGGCATAACATTGATGGAGTTTGGCATCATTACACGTTAAAAGGATTACAAAAATTAGACCTTGAATCGCCATTAGTTCATGTCTCTTACTTTGAAGCATTTGCCTATGCACAATGGAGAGATTGTAGACTCCCAACAGAATTTGAATGGGAAGCTGCACAAGAACACTTTGATTGGGGACAACGTTGGGAATGGACGGGAAGTGCATACCTACCCTACCCTGGATATAATAAAGCCACTGGTGCCATTGGAGAATACAACGGGAAATTTATGGTTAACCAAAAAGTCTTACGAGGCGCTTCTGTGGTATCGGCAGATAAACACATTAGAACCACGTATAGAAATTTCTTTCAAACAGAACTACAATGGCAATACACGGGAATTAGGCTTGCCAAATAACCCATGACCACTCAAAAAAAACAAATACTAGACACCTCTTTTAAGAAAGAAGTTTTTGAAGGGCTTACTGCGTATCCAAAACACCTTTCTTCAAAATACATTTATGATGCCCGAGGAGATAAGCTTTTTCAAGACATTATGGCAATGCCTAGCTATTACTTAACAAATTGTGAGTTTGAAATTTTATCCAATCAAACAGAAGCAATAGCCGCCTTTTTTGAAAACACCCAAACGGGTTTTGACCTCATTGAATTGGGTGCTGGAGATGGTGAAAAGACAAAAGTGTTATTGCACCATTTAGCTGCTAAAAACAGTAATTTCACTTATAAACCTATCGATATAAGTCAGCATGCTATTAATAACCTATCTGAAACGCTAGCAACAGAAATCCCAACAATTTCTGTTGCTGCAGAGAAAGGAGAGTATTTTGAAATTCTTACCAAAATCAAAACCTATAGCAATCGTAAAAAAGTTATTATGGTATTGGGTTCTAATATTGGAAATTTATTACACCCACGTGCTATTGAATTTTTATCTCAGCTAAAAGAAGCTATGACGAAAGAGGACTTGCTATTTGTAGGCTTTGATCAAAAGAAACATCCGCAAATAATCTTGGACGCCTATAATGACCCTG
This sequence comes from Patiriisocius sp., assembly GCA_051275835.1. Classification (GTDB taxonomy): domain Bacteria; phylum Bacteroidota; class Bacteroidia; order Flavobacteriales; family Flavobacteriaceae; genus Patiriisocius. The sequence goes on along the minus strand of JBNMOX010000038.1, from coordinate 1,817 downwards.
AAGGAATAACTGCAGCATTTAATAAAAATTTATTAGTGCGTATTAATCGTGAAATGGATGGAGATTTTGACACTTCTAAATTTATACATTGGGAACGTTATGACCCCGAAACAGGTACTGCAAAAAGTTATTTAGCTGCTAAAGAAACGCAAACTGTCTCAATTAAAGCATTAGATCTAACCATCACTTTTGATCCTTGGGAGACCATACATACAGAGATTTCTCAAAAATACGATGACAAAACAGTAGCTTGGCTGGCTACCGAGTCGGGATTAGAAATTGTAACTTCTTTTACAGACAGCAAAGCGTACTACAAAAACTATTTGTTCAAAATAAAACAATAAGCCTATATTAACTAAAATATACTCCCCTTGCGGGCATTCACTATGAAGGCTATTTGGAATAATCAAGTTATTGCTGAGAGTAAAGACACTGTAGTGATTGAAAACAACCACTATTTCCCTCCTAACAGTATCAATAAAGAATACTACACAAACAGTAATACCAAAACAAATTGCCCCTGGAAAGGACAAGCTTCCTACTATAGTCTTGAAGTAGCTGGACAGACCAATGTAGATGCCGCATGGTATTATCCAGAAACATCACACACTGCAAAACCCATTGAAGGATATATAGCCTTTTGGAAAGGTGTTCAAGTAACAGAATAAATTTTATCCTCGTAATTATTTCGACCTCTATCGTAGCGAAGAATACGCTCTGCTACAGCCATTTTTAAGGTGGATTTTGAAGGAAATTAAAGTAATAAATGTGCTGTGAAATTATTAAGCTACATATAAAAAAAAGATTGGTTTTATAATTTCTGAAATAATAAATCAGAGTATTGTTTTCCTAACCTTCCTAGTATTTATGTACTTTTAGCCCTTGGTATATATTATACTATTTGGACTATTGGTAGCATTTTCCATATATGCTTTCACAAAAGCAAAGAAAAAAACAGTAGTGATAGACACGCGCAATTGGGATGTCTTATTAACGAAACATGTATTATTTTACGCGAGACTAACAGAGGACAACCAGAGGGTGTTTCAGAAAAGAATGCAACTATTCTTGAATGAGATATACATCGAAGGGGTTAAAACTAAGATAACAGAACTTGACAAAATACTTGTAGCCGCCAGTGCTGTCATTCCTGTTTTTGGGTTTAAAGATTGGCATTACAACAACCTAAGTGGCGTACTACTTTATCCAGACACATTTAATGAAGACTTAGCAATTGACGCCAATGCAGAAGGAAAAAAATACTAGGCTTGGTAGGCAATGGACGGTTTGAAGGTCAGATGATTTTAAGCAAGAAAGCATTGCATAGTGGTTTTAGTAATAAAATAGACAAAAACAATAGGGGTGTACATGAATTTGCACTTCTAATAGATAAAACAGATGGTATACCAGAACGTCTTCTAGAAAACCAATATGCAATTCCTTGGCTCAACTTAATGCATGAAGAAATGGAAGCCATTCATAATAACAGCTCTGATATTAGAAAATATGGAGGCACAAACCAACAAGAGTTTTTTGCGGTTGTAGCAGAATACTTCTCTGAAAAACCCGATCTTTTAAAGCGTAAGCATCCAAAATTATTTAAAATGTTAGAGGCTTGTTTTCAAACTCAAAATTATAATCCGTACCTGTTAATCGCTTCTTTATAGAATTGCATTATTTGTGAGGAGTTAACTTTATTTACAGGAAGTATTGCACCTGTAAATTCTGGTTCTGCCCATTTCCCTATAGAGAGTATGTCAAACTTATTTGTATGCATCATTTCTCCATCCCTATATCCGCTTATATAAAAATAATGA
>JBNMOX010000037.1:0-8546 GCA_051275835.1 Patiriisocius sp. | reverse complement strand
GCCAACGTACTTATTTTTGAGCGTATTCGAGAAGAGATGGCCAAAGGTAAGTCTCAAAAAGATAGTATTAAAGATGGATTCCAAAATGCATTGTCATCTATTTTAGATGCCAACATTACAACAGGACTTACGGGTTTAATCTTATTGATATTTGGAACAGGACCTATTCAGGGTTTCGCAACTACCTTATTAATAGGTATTCTTACTTCATTGTTTACTGCAATTTTTATTACAAGATTGTTTGTTGATAGTTATACTAAAAATGGTAAGCCATTAGCTTTCTCAACGCCAGCTACAAAGAACTTGTTTAAGAATGTGAAAATTAACTTCTTAGGGAAACGTAAAATAGCGTATATGATCTCTGCTGTTTTAATTTTGATAAGTGTTGGATCTTTAGTTACCAATAGTTTAGATCAAGGAGTAGATTTTGTAGGAGGACGTACCTATACAGTTCGTTTTGCACAAGATGTAGATGCTACAGCAGTTCAAGAAGATTTAATCGCTCAATTTAATAGTGCTGAAGCAAAGACTTATGGTGCTAATAACCAGCTAAAAATTACTACAAAATATAAAGTAGGAGAGACTGGTTCTGAAATTGATAACGAAGTACAGGTAAAATTATATGACGCTGTTAAATCATATTTACCAGAAGGTATGACGTATGATCAATTTAAGGATGATAATGATGCGAAGATTGCTGGAATTATGGAGTATTATAAAGTAAGTCCTACTATTGCAGATGATATTAAGAAGAACTCAGTTTGGGCTGTATTAGGATCATTACTAGTAGTATTCTTATATATTCTAATTCGTTTTAGAAGATGGCAATTTAGTTTGGGTGCTGTTGTGGCAGTATTCCATGATGTATTGTTGGTGTTAGGGGTGTTCTCATTAACACAGAACATTATGCCCTTTAGTATGGAAATTGACCAATCATTTATTGCGGCGATTTTAACAGTAATTGGGTACTCACTAAATGATACCGTGGTTGTTTTTGACCGTATTAGAGAATACTTTAATGATAATCAAGATTGGCCATTTAGCAAAGTAATTAACAGCGCTTTAAATAGTACATTAAGTCGTACGTTAAATACTTCGTTAACTACTTTAATTGTATTGCTATGTATTTTCTTTATTGGAGCAGAGTCTATCCGTGGATTGATCTTTGCCTTGATGGTAGGGGTTGTAGTAGGTACATATTCTTCATTGTTCATTGCAACACCGGTGATGTATGACACAGTAAAGAAAAAAGCTAGTGACTTATTAGAAGCTAAAAAAGAGGAAGAAGTAGAAGCATAGACTTCCATTGGAAATAGTTTATATTAAAAATCCCTTCTGGTTTTCCAGGAGGGATTTTTGTTTTAAACAACGTCCAACGAATGGATATTAAGTTTTTTGTAGCTTCTTGTTTTAGAAATTAAATGAGCGCTCTTGTCTTTTTATTCTTGAATCCATAAGGATTCCTAATAGCATTAGTGTAAGTGAAGCTATAGTAACCCCAATTTTAATGTTTGGTTCTATGTTGCTCTGGATCGCGAATGCAATAGCAAAAGAAATAGCAAAGCTTACTGACATTGTAGTGTAGTAATTTTCAGGAACAAGTTTTAATTTTGTTTTTAAGTGCTTTTTAAACTGCGCTAATTTTCTATGGAACATTTCATTGCTAAATGATGGTATTTTTTCAAGCTCTAAATATGTAATATAGCTCTCGATTCCTTCCATTTGTTCTGAACTTAAATCTTTTTCTTTTAGATTGTTTAAAATCTTAATAAACTTCTCAAATGTTTTGATTTCTGATTTTTCATTGGTCTTAGAGCGTTGTTTTTTAAGAAAAAAAATAGTTGCATTTAAATTTATAGTCTCATTAATGACATTGGCCCCAACCAATTCATTTATTTCAATACCCAATGCTGTAGAGATTCTTTTAATAGTTTCTCCAGTAGGTTTGGATTCATTATTTTCAATTCTCTGGACAGTTCTAAGACTTACTCGTGATTCCTCGGCTAAATATTCCTGAGACATTCCTCTGAGTGCTCTAAATCCCTTTAATTTTTTTGCTAGGCTATTTACTTCCATTCCATATGTTTTTATTGTTCTTAGCAAATGTATATAACATTCAATATTTATGGTACGTCAAGTTTACGTCATCTTTGTGTCAATTATTCAACAACACTTGTGGACGATGAATTATGTTCAGTGATGCTTGAATAAGAGTGTCTTAGGGTAAATAAAATAAGCAATATTATTTTTTCAATTGCCATTCCACGTGATCTCCTTCGGCAATACCATAACTAGAAGACACCGCACCAGCTAGTTCAAGAACATATTGTACAGGCTTTTTTGATGGAAGTGAAGTAGGGTCAAAGGGTTTTGTTTTGTGGTATATTTTCACAATCTTCTTTGAAGCATCCATGTAAATAATATCTAATTCTATTTCTGTATTCTTCATGTAAAAAGAACGGGGTTGTTCATTTTCAAATATAAATAACATCCCGCTATCACTTGGAAGCTCTTTACGGTACATTAAACCTGTTTGGGTTTCATATTCGTCAATGGCAGTCTCTATGGTGAATTTTTTTAGCGCTTCATCAGTATTTTGTTTGTATACCGTTAGTGTGCCATCATTCTTAAATATAATTTCTTTAGTAAGTACCTTGTTTTTTTCTTTACAACTAACAGATATAATTGTTAAACATAGAAAAAAGGAAAAGACCTTATGATAGCGGTTCATTGTTATATTTCTTTTTGTATGATTGTACTATAAAGTAAATGCCTATTAGGATAAAAGGAATACTCAACCATTGTCCTGTGTTTAATAACCATTCTCCTCGTTCGGCTACTTGTGCTTCTTTCACAAACTCTACAAAGAAACGAACCGTCCAAAGAAGTACCAAAAAGAGTCCGAATAAGAAACCTAATTGTTCGCTTTTATCTGTTTTCCAATAAAAGTAAAGGAGCGTTAAAAACACAAAAATATATCCAAAAGATTCATACAATTGTGCAGCATGCCTAAATGGTATCGCTGCTAATGTTTCAGAAAAAGTCGGATCATTTACAATAGCATCATAGGCCTTGTTTGGTTCTTTAATACCGGTAATCGCCATGGCTTGTCTTTCTCCAATACTGTCTTTAAGAAATTGGACACCTAAGGGGAAGTCACCAGATTCTTTTCCAATTATTTCCGAATTAATAAAATTACCAATACGCACAAAAATAGCACCACTGGCTACTGGAATGACCACGCGATCAAGAATCCAAAGCATGGGTTTTTTTATAACTTTTTTACTATAAAAGTACATCGCGATAATCACTGCAATAGCGGCACCATGACTCGCTAATCCTCTAAAACCTGTGTATTCAATTTCTGGTACGAATCTAAATGGTAAAATAATAGATAATGGATCTTGAAAAATTAGTTCGCTTTGGTAAAAGAGTACATGCCCCATACGCGCACCAATTAAAATAGCCAAAACCATATAGATAAAAAGACTGTCTAAGTTCTTTTCACTCTCTTGTTCCTTATGATAAATTTTCTTGATTATATACCACCCTAATAAAAAGGCGACTACAAACATTAAACTATAAAATTGAATTTTAAAAAACCCAAGGTCAATCCCATCTGAAGGATTCCAGACCATTGTGAGTGTGTGCATATACTATAAAATTTAGTTCTAGGTAAATATACTATTCTAGAACCAAACTTTGAATTCAGAATTCAAAATTATTTTTTCGGAGGTACTGGGTCGTGTCCGTGGCCTCCCCATGGAGCACAGCTAACAATTCTTTTGGCTGCTAGCCAACTTCCTTTGAGAATTCCATGTGTTTGTAGTGCTTCTACTGCATAATGAGAGCAACTTGGCGTATACCTACACATAGGCGGAAACAAAGGAGATAGCACTCGCTGGTAGATGCGAATGATAAATATAAAAGGCGCTATTAAAATTTGTTTAACCAAAGTCTTGTGTATACTAGTGTTTTCTGAAATGCTAACACTTCAGATGGTATTAGTTCAAAGAGAACGTTGTTCCTTCCTTACCGTCTTTTAATTGTATGCCAACATCTTGCAAGTCATCACGAATCTTATCACTTGTTGCAAAGTCCTTGTTAGCCCGAGCTTGATTGCGCAACTCAATTAATAATTGGATGGTGCTAGATAATTTATCATCATCTCCAGAAGTTTCGGTAGCAACATCTGTAAGTCCTAATACATCAAAAATAAAGCCTTGCATCGTCTCTTGTAATAGACCAAGATCTTCTGCTGTGATGGTAGCACTTCCTTCTTTTAAAGTATTTATGTATTTGGCAGCTTCAAATAGCTGTGCAATTAAAATAGGACTGTTAAAGTCATCGTTCATGGCGTCATAACAAGATTGTCTCCACGCAGGAATATCTGTACTGGAACTCTTGCTAGGAGCAATGTTGGGGATACTTCTATAAGCATCCATGAGCCTATTATATCCTTTTTCACTGGCCACTAAAGCATCATCACTAAAATCTAAAATACTTCTATAGTGTGCTTGGAACATAAAGAATTTAGCTACTGCAGGAGCAAAGGATTTACTTAAAATTTTATTGTCTCCTGAAAATAATTCCCCTGGTAAAATATTATTTCCAGTAGATTTTGACATTTTCTTACCGTTTAAAGTAAGCATGTTGGTATGCATCCAATAGTTTACAGGCGATTTTTTAAAAGTAGCTTCGGCTTGAGCAATTTCACATTCATGATGAGGGAATTTTAAATCCATACCACCACCATGAATATCAAACTGTTCTCCTAGATATTTTGTGCTCATGGCAGTACATTCAAGATGCCATCCAGGAAAACCATCACTCCATGGAGATGGCCAACGCATGATATGTCTTGGTTCTGCTTTTTTCCAAAGAGCAAAATCTTGTGGGTTTTTCTTTTCAGACTGTCCTGACAATTCTCTGGTATTGGTTATCATGTCTTCTAGATTACGACCGCTTAATTTTCCGTAGTCATGATCTTCATTAAATTTATTGACATCAAAGTATACAGATCCATTTACTTCATATCCGTATCCTTCTTTGATGATCTTTTCAATAATTTCAATTTGTTCTATGATATGTCCTGTTGCTGTAGGCTCAATACTTGGGGGATATGCGTTAAATTTTGCCATGGTTTCATGAAAATCTACCGTATATTTCTGAACCACTTCCATAGGTTCGATGTTTTCCAAGCGCGCCTTTTTTGCGATTGGATCTTCACCACTTTCGCCGTCGTTTTCTAGATGCCCTGCATCAGTGATATTACGCACATAGCGAACTTTATAATCTAAATGTTGTAAGTACCTAAATACTAGATCGAAAGATAAGAACGTTCGGCAATTTCCCATGTGTACATTACTATATACTGTTGGGCCACATACATACATACCTATAGCACCTTCATTGATTGGGGTGAATTTTTCTTTGCTTTTTGAAATAGAATTGTAGATTGAAAGTGCTTGCGTTTTGTAAAGTTCCATGGTTTTTTGCTGGTTGACTGATGACAGATGACCGTTGTTATGTGTTTTAAAAAACACATATGCCTTTTTTGCTAGGTTACTATGTTTCGGTATTTAAAATTTCAGAAGTATAAAACTACTAAAAAGAAGTATCAAATTTTATATAATCCAAAAACTCTCTTCTGGTATTTACATTTTTGAAAGCACCGCCAAACTCACTTGTTACTGTGCTACTATCTATGTCGCGTATTCCTCGAGAGTTTACACATAAATGTTTAGCGTCAATAACACAAGCAACGTCCTCCGTACCTAAAACCTCTTGTAGCTCTTTAACCACTTGCATGGTAAGGCGTTCTTGAACTTGTGGTCTCTTGGCAAAATAATCTACAATACGGTTCATTTTACTCAAGCCAACAACGGTTCCATTAGAGATGTAGGCAATGTGTGCCTTCCCAACAATAGGAAGTAAATGATGCTCACAAGTAGAGTAAAGAGTAATGTTTTTTTCCACAAGCATTTCATTGTACTTGTACTTATTTTCAAACGTAGAGGCTTTTGGTTTTCGTGCAGGATGCAGTCCCCCAAAAATTTCATTCACAAACATTTTAGCAACTCGTTTTGGAGTGCCTTTTAGGCTGTCGTCTGAAAGGTCTAAACCCAATGTATTCATGATGTTTTTTACATCCTCTTGAATACGTTCAATTTTAGCAGCATCAGACATATCAAAAGCATCTGCTCTTAATGGAGTTTCGTGACTTGCGCTGTGGTGATCCAAATGATTTTCTTCTGAAATTTGAAGCTCGTTTTTTATTTCCATTTCATTGTGATTTCTAGTATCCTCAATAGGAATTACAAAGATAATAAAATACCAATATTCAATCTAGGGATTCTTGTTCATTATTTTAAGCTATAAATAGCATCGATTTCATAAAATTTTCTTAATTTTCGCTCGTTATTGACACCCTATGAAAAAGTTAGACTCCTTTAATTTACTATTACTGGGGGCATTTTTATTGCTTCCTTTTACAAATGTATTCTCACAAGGCCCTGGTTGCCCTAATGTTGACGCTGGTGCAGATGCTACTATAAACTGTGCCAGTGGTGGCTGTGTTGATATAACTGCTACTTTCTTGGAAACAGGAGAGACTACTAGCTATGATGTGAGTCCTATTCCGTACGCACCATTTCCTTTTATTGGTGGGATCCCTGTTTCTGTTGATATAGATGATGTTTGGTCAGACCCAATTGATTTGCCATTTAATTTTTGTTTTTTTGGAGATAGTTATGATGAAATAATAATAGGTTCTAACGCTGTAGTTTCTTTTGATTTGGTAACTAATACTCCTGGTGGTTTTTGTGATTGGAGTTTTGATGAATCAATTCCAGATCCTGCATTATTTCGTGCTACTATATTTGGGCCTTACATGGATGTAAACCCAGCACCAAGTCCACCAACATCAGATATGAATTACCAAGTTTTGGGGGATGCCCCTTGTAGAACAATGGTAATAAGCTTTCCAAATATATTCTATTTTGGTTGTCCTACTTTACGGATGACTTCTCAGATAGTTATTTATGAAACTACTAATGTAGTTGAAGTATATGTATTAGACAGGCCTTCTGGCTGTGGATGGAATGATGGTAACGCTGTTATTGGTATTCAAGACGGAGCTGGTACTCTTGGATATACTCCTCCAGGACGTAATACGGGTGATTGGGATGCTAATTCAGAAGCATGGCGTTTTACACCTAATGGTCCATCAAATGTTACTTTTGATTGGTTGGACAGTGCAGGAACTGTTGTAGGAAATACAACTATTCTTAATGTATGCCCTTCAGCAACAGAAACATATACCGCACGAGCATCATATCTTAATTGTGATGGTGTAATAACAGTGGTTACTGATGATGTAGTTATTACAACATCAAACCCTTTCACAGTTGATTTAGGGCCAGATCAAGCATCCTGCACTCCAGATCCAATTATATTAACAGCAGATACTGCTGGAACACCAGGACTCTCCTATGAGTGGTTTTTTAATACAATATCACAAGGTCCATCTACTATTGGAGATGATATGTTTACTGTTAATTCTCCTAACACTGGTGCGTATACTGTGGAGGTTTTTGATCCTGCAGATACTACCTGTGTGCTTATAGATGAGGTTATCATTAATTTTAATAATCAACCCATAGCCAATCAGCCTAATGATTTATTTCAGTGTGATGATGGTGTCAATACTGGGATATTTGATTTAACGGTAAATGATGCTGTTGTTTTAGGAGCACAAGACCCAGCCGATTTTGTCATTACCTACCATAATACTGCTTTTGATGCGGGAACAGGTGCTGCTCCTATTGCTACTCCTTTAGCCTATGCTATTACGGGAGTAACAGAGGAAATATTTGTTCGTATTGAAAGTATAGAAGAAGAAGATGTTTTTTTAGAAGACTTTGGTACTGGTCTTGGTAGAGTATCACATCCTTTTACCCCTTTACTATTTAATCCTATTACACAATTAAATCCAAATGATTACGCAGTAACAAACATTTCAACCGGTCTTAATGTAGGATGGCATCAAGGTATGGAAGACAATACCGTCGGTGACACAGATGGTAGAACGATTTTCCTTGATATTTCTGACAATCCTACTCAAATTGAATTATACAGAAGAGATGTTACGGTAACTGCAAATACAAACCATGTCTTTGATTTTGCCATGACTACTGTATACGATACAGGCACCAATATCTGTCCAAATAATGGTTTAGAATCAAGGGTTATTTATCAAATTGAAGATGCCTTAGGAACTGTTCTTGGAACAAGCACAACCGGCACTGTTCCAAACGGAGCAAATCCAAACTGGATTAATTATTCTCTAGATTTTAATTCTGGAGCAAATACAACCATCCAGATTGTTCTTCTCAATGATATTTTTGGTGTCTGCGGAAATGACATTGCTTTAGATGATATTAGAATCCGTTCAGAGGGAGTTTGTTTTGCAACAGAGTCTTTCTTTTTAAACTTTTCGCCAATTAGTGTCGATTTAGGTCTAGATCAAGATACTTGTGCTTCAG
>JBNMOX010000036.1:0-8656 GCA_051275835.1 Patiriisocius sp. | reverse complement strand
GTAACGAGAAGTTCCAGGTTGTCCTGATTCTTTATGCTCTGTACACTCTAATATTACCTGTACTCTATTTCCTTTTCTAGCCATTGTAATTGACGTTAATCGTTATGCAATTATTTGTTTAAAAAACCTTTTTCTCGAGCTTCTTTAACAACTGCAGAGATTCCTCTCTTATTAATATTCTTTAAAGCTGAAGTTGACACTTTAAGTGTAATCCACTGATCTTCTTCAACAATGTAAAAACGTTTTTTCTTCAAGTTTATATTAAACTTGCGTTTAGTTTTATTCATCGCGTGAGAAACATTGTTCCCAACCATTGCTCTCTTTCCGGTAAGCTCACAAACTCTAGACATTTGTATATTATTTAGTTATTTTTAAACAGGGTGCAAATTTAATTAATATTATTGGTTTGCACAACAAAACAATTTCAGTTTTTTGAAATTTCTTTTAAAAGCATCTCAAAAGCTTTATTTGTCGCCTTTTTTATCACACGTTCTCTAGAATTTCCGAAGTTAAATTCTTCAGAAAAAACACCCTTAGGTGTAGCTATAGCAATACATACTGTACCAACATCTACTATAGCATCCCCGGTAGTAGGTCCTGCCAACCCAGTAGTTGCAATAGCATACTCACTTTTAAAAACTACCGTGCTTTGCTTTGCCATAGCCTCTACTACCGGCAAACTAACTGCCGAATATTGTTCTATTAACGCTGCATCCACCCCTAAAACATCTATTTTCAAGTCTGTTGCATACGGTATCATACCCCCTCTATAATAATCAGAAGCACCTTCCAAAGCTGTAATTTCTTGTGCAATAGCTCCTCCAGTACAGCTTTCTACTACACTTAAAAAAGCATGTTGCTCTTGAAGTTTAACACTAATCTGCTCTTGTATACTAGTTTCATCTTCATAGCCTATCGCAATATCACTTAACAAACTATATAAACGACTCATCTGTCCGTCTACATCATTTTTTAAACGCGCTTCATCTGTACTCGTTGAAGATAAGCGCAAACGCACCCTACCCAAAGAAGGCAAATAAGCCAACTTAATAGCAGTGGGTAACGCATCTTCCCAATATTTTATATGCTCCTGTATTTCACTCTCTCCTTTGCCATAGGTAAGTAATGTTTTATGGTATATATGCGGCCTATTAAACTGTTTTATGAGTTTAGGCAATACCTCATTAGTAATAAGTTGTTTCATTTCCATAGGTACCCCAGGCATAGACACAAAAACTGTATTTTCTTTTTCCATCCACATACCAGGCGCGGTCCCAATAGGATTATTAAGCACCCTTGCTTTTGAAGGAACCATGGCTTGTTCTAAATTAGAAGGTAGTGGTGTTTTTTGTAAGTATTTAGAAAATATATCTTTAATATTTTGCAATACCTTTGGGTTTTCCACCAAAGTATCCTCAAAGTATTCTAGAAAAACTTGCTTCGTAATATCATCTGTGGTAGGACCTAGTCCTCCAGTAATAAGGACAATATCTACTCTATTCTTTGCCTCTTCAAGAGCGGAAAGAATATGATGACGTTCATCCTGTACCGAGGTTATTTGGTAGACATGAATGCCAATTTTATTTAAGGCTTTCGCTATGAATACAGAATTGGTATCTACTATTTGACCAATTAAAATCTCGTCCCCAATGGTAATTATTTCTGCTAACATTTAACTAGGGAAGTCTTCTTTCAATTCTTCAAAAACGAGGTATAATACATTGGTTAACGTATCTATATTGATTTGAATTGAACTATTACTCCTTGATGACTTGGTCCAAGACTCGATACTTGTAACATCCTTTTGCACTTCAATTCCAAACATTTCTAAATTTGGCTTCATTTTGTGAGCAAATTGATAGGCCAATTCTTTATTGTCATTTTCAATAGCCTCTTTAAGGGCTGCGAGATCTGGTGGGATTTCTTCTAAAAAAGTTTTTGCAACTATAATTACAAAGTCCTCATCACCTCCAGCAATTTCATTCAAACTAGCTTTAGAATAATTTCTATCCATTTATATACATTATTTAATTCTTATCTTGAAATTCTCTTCTCCTTCAATATATCCAGTCAAAACATCATTAGGTACAACTTTAGCAACACCGCTTGGAGTTCCCGTAAATATAACATCTCCTATCTTTAAAGTAAAATATTTTGAAGTATATTCGATTAAATCATCAATTTTCCATAACATAAGGGAGGAATTACCCTTCTGAACAACATTTTCGTTGTTTTTTAATGAAAATGATATATTATTAATATCTGTAAATTTTGATTTAGGCACGAACTTACCGATCACCGCAGCACCATCAAAGGCTTTTGCTTTTTCCCATGGTAATCCTTTTTCTTTTAATTGCTGTTGTAAATCACGCGCTGTAAAATCTATCCCCAATCCTATTTCATCATAGTACTTATGAGCAAATTTTTTGTCAATATGCTTGCCAACCTTTGTGATCTTAACCAATAGCTCCACTTCGTGATGCACTTCATTACTAAACGCTGGAATAAAAAAAGGTTGTTTCTTAAGTAAAATTGAAGTGTCTGGTTTTAAAAAAACTAGGGGGTCTAATGGGCGCTCATTTTCAAGCTCCGCTATGTGATCTGTATAATTCCGCCCAATACAAATAATCTTCATAATTGCTATAATTCGATGTTAAGAACACAAAAAAAGTCATTTTATTATACGAAATAACTCAAATAACAAAATTTACAAATCAATAGATTACAGTTTTTCCTTTCTGAAATATTAAAATTTTGTGTTTAACTTACTTAATTTAATTCTAGTTAAAACTTTCTTGGTATACAATGGAAAATCTGCATTAAGCAACCAACCAAAATACCCAGGTTCTTTTTCTAATACTGTTGTCACCAATATGCCTTTGTGTTTCCCAAAGCTAAAAACCTCTTTACCCTCTTTATCATACCCTATATATCCAGCAAAATCTGCAAATTGTCTGTGGGCACTATACGTTGCCAAGGTCGTCATATTATTTTCTAAATCCCCATACCTGTCCAACTGCGCTTTTAAGACCTCGTAGGTAGCATTGGTGTCTGCAGCTGCACTATGAGCGTCTACCAAGGTTTTATCACAATAAAATTGATAAGCAGCCTCTAGCGTTCTCTTTTCTTTTTTATGAAAAATAGTCTGTACATCAATCGCCAGATTTTTCTTCATATCAAAATCTACCTCAGCCCTCAATAACTCTTCTGCCAATAAGGGAATATCAAAACGATTACTATTAAAACCACCTAGATCGCTATCTTTTATTAAATCGTATACATTCTTAGCTAAATCATTAAAAGTAGGCTCATTAACAACCATTTCATCTGTAATTCCATGCACAGCAGTAGTCTCCGACGGAATGGGAATTGTAGGATTTACTCTCCACGTATGACTCTCTTTATTGCCATTAGGAAACACTTTTAAAATAGAAATTTCTACAATTCTATCATTGGCAATATTAATCCCTGTAGTTTCTAAGTCAAAAAAACAAATAGGTTTGGTAAGTTTTAATTCCATGGTATGATTTATAAGACAAAGGTAAATAGAAAATCAATAATTATATTTGATATGTGAATTTTAAACAACCTTTTTAATATTCAAGTCTCTATGTTTTTATATAGGACTGGCTCTGCAAGAAGATCGTAATATTATTAAAGAAAAAAAATGACAGTATACTATCCTTACACTTCAAATATTTAGAATCATTAAAGCCAGATATTTTAAGCCTTTAGATTCTTTTTCGAGAGCTTAAAAAATTTTTGAAAAAAACCTCCAACCATCGCGTCTAATTTATCACTTATTACATAAGATAATAAAATCATCAAACCAAGGGTAAAAACGAGTAGTAGATATTTGTTCATATATGGCTCAAGAATATCAAAAAGAACATAGCCAACATATTGATGAAGCAGGTACAAAGGATATGTTAACATTCCTACTTTTAGAAGTTTAGGCGAATTAAAAATTTGTAATTCCCCAGTAGAAACCAAAAACATTAGAAAGTAAAAGGAGAAAATTACCGCAGTAATGACATAGGGTGAAAATAAGGTACCATATGCAAATTCAAGACTTTCAATTCTAAGAAGGGATTCATAAATAGAGATAATGAAACAAACTAACAATAAAAATACTTTTATAAAATTTAGTTTATCCCTAAATATTTGAAAGAAAAGGATTCCGGCAATAAAATAAGAGCTCCAATCTAAGACAAAAAAGTAATTAAGCACTCTAAACACAAAGGCTTCGCGAAAGAACACATACAAAACCGTTAGCAACAACCATAAAAACAAAAAATAGTCTTGGCTGATTTTCCTAAAACTACAAATTATTAAATAAATGGCTATAAGCACATAAAACTTGAGTTCTACAAGAAGTGACCAATACACCCCATCAATACTTTTTACCCCAAAAACTCCTTGAAACATGGTAGCGTTAATTAAGAGCTCTTGAAAAGATGATTGAAATTTAATAGATCCAAACAACAGTGTTACAAAAAAAGTAATCAAAATACACATCCAATAGATTGGGTAAAGCCTCAAAAACCTTGAAGTCATAAATTTCTTTAATGATCTATGCTTAATGGAAAGCATGATCACAAACCCACTAATAATAAAGAATAAATCAACCCCTAAATATCCATATTTAAAAATCGATTCTTTCGAATTAAAAGAAACAGTAGAGAAACCCTCAAGGGATTGACTTACAAAAACATAGTGATACAACACAACCATAAGTGCTGCGATAAATCGAAATAAGTCTATTTGATATATCCTATTGCTTACATTCACTAAATGAGTCTTAATTATACTTTGAAACAAATCAAAAGACTAGAATACTAAAAATATCAGAAATAAAAACCTGATTATACCGATCTATTCACATCCCATCCTTCTAGATAGTCTGCAACGGCTTTTACAAATTGACCTCCTAAGGCACCGTTTACAACTCTGTGATCATAACTATGACTTAAGAACATCTTGTAACGAATACCAATAAAATCACCATCTGGAGTTTCAATAACCGCTGGCACTTTTCTAATAGCACCTAAGGCAAGGATCCCTACCTGTGGTTGATTAATAATTGGGGTTCCCATAATACTACCAAATGTACCTACATTGGTTACCGTATAGGTACCTCCTTGTATGTCGTCTGGCTTCAGTTTATTATCTCTAGCACGCCCTGCTAAATCATTTACTGCCTTCGTCATCCCAACTAGGTTGAGTTGGTCTGCATTTTTAATAACAGGCACTATTAAATTACCATCTGGTAATGCTGCTGCCATTCCAAGGTTGATATTTTTACGCTTAATGATGGTATCGCCATCTAAGGCTATATTCATCATAGGGAAATCTTTCAAGGCTTTTGCAACAGCTTCCATAAATATAGGAGTGAACGTCAAATTCTCTCCTTCACGGCTCATGAACGTTGCTTTTACCTTTTTACGCCAATTCCATATATTGGTAACATCTGCCTCAATAAAGGATTGCACATGAGCACTAGTTTGAACACTAGCAACCATATGGTGGGCAATTAGTTTACCCATACGTGTCATTTCTATAATCTCATCACCACCATTTACAGAAACAGGAGCTACTTTTGTTTTTGGAACAGATGCTACTGGAGCTATTACCTTTGGTGCCATGGAAGCAGTACCTCTATTTTTGATATAGGCAAGCATGTCGTTTTTAGAGACACGACCATCTTTACCAGTTCCAGGAATTGCGTCTAATTCTGCCTGTGCAATATTTTCTTCTTGCGCCATCTTCTTTACCAATGGCGAATAAAATCTACCTTCTGTACTAGCAACTGCTGCAGGAGCGGCTACTACATCTTTGGCTGCGGTCACTGTAGCAGCGACTGCTGCCGCTTCTTTAGGAGCAGGAGCACTTGCTGGAGCGCCAGACGAATCTGAAGTGGCTGCATCAACATCTGTCTCAATAACAGCTAGCGTCTGCCCTACTTGGACTACATCATCTGTATTGAAAAGAATCTCTACCAACACACCGTCTACCTCACTAGGGACTTCACTGTCTACTTTATCTGTAGCAATTTCTAGCACAGCTTCATCAGCCTCGATAGTATCGCCTACATTTTTTAACCAGTTGGTTACCGTAGCTTCGGCAACACTTTCGCCCATTTTAGGTAGTTTTAATTCAAATTTAGCCATAGTGGTATGCTATAAATAGCGTTTAACGTTTGAGGCTGCAAAATTAAGGAATTTTTACAGGAACTGATTTACTTTTTTCTAAAAAACAAGCACACTCCCTTTTTGATCACTTTGATCACTCCCGAGAATAAAACTACAATATGGCGGACGTATCCTAAATTGGTTACCGCGGCCACGCAATTGCGTCATTACAGTAAATATTTGATCGTAAGACATATATGCTGCATCAAACACAAATACCGTATTTTTAAACAAAGAATCTTGAAATATACTTTTGGAAGCAGCTTTGACTGGCGTATCAATAACAGTTGAAATTTTAGAAAACAAATCAAAATTTTCTGTCAAAACATACCCTGCTTCTAAAGTACCTTCCTTTTGAGCTAAGGCTTCGGAATCTGAAACACGGCTCATTTTAAATTTTACAGCTAATTTCACAAGGGTATCCAACAAAAAATTTGAGGTAAAATGTTTCCCGTAAAAAATATTCATAGCCCCATAAAACCGCTCTAAATATACTTTGTTTTTTGTGGTACTCTCTCCTTTGTAATGAAGTGTTTTTGCAGCTCCTAGATAGTAATTCTTATACCCAGCTTTCTCTAACTTATAAGACAAATCAATATCTTCACCATACATGAAATAATCTTCATCAAAGCCCCCTACCTCAAGATACACAGACCGCTTTAACAACATAAATGCACCTACTAAAACAGCTACACTACCAGCATTGTTTTCTGAAATATGATTTGCATAATATTTTTTAGTGAATCCAGCTAACTTCAAAGCAGACACCATTGGCCTAGGTAAGTTTCTCTTGCTTTCTGGCAAAAAGCTACCCGTACCATCCATAAGATAACAGCCTAAAGCTCCAAGATCTTCTAAACTTTCTGCATACTGAAGCGCTTTGATAAATACATCTTCTGCTACCGCAGTGTCTGGATTTAAAATACAAACATAGTCTCCTCTAGCAATAGCAACTGCCTGATTGTTAGCTTTACTAAAACCTACATTTTCTTTATTTTCAATACATGTAAGTTCAGGAAACCTATCTTTCACCATAACACAACTATCATCTGAAGAGTTATTATCTACAATAATGATTTCAGCATCGATAGCCCGTGTGGCTTTTTGAACACTGATAATACATTGCTCTAAAAAATAGCGAACGTTATAATTAAGAATAATGACCGAAAGTTTCAATAGGTTAGTTGTTTTTTAAAGAGTTTTCAAAGGGGATTCTATTTACAATACTGCGTCCCAAAGTTACCTCATCTGCATATTCTAATTCATCTCCTACCGAAATACCTCGCGCAATGGTTGTTGTTTTTACTGGATATTTTTCAATCTGTTTAAATATGTAGAAATTAGTGGTATCTCCTTCCATGGTAGAGCTTAAAGCAAAAACCAGCTCATCTACACGCCCCTCTTTTACTTTTTCAACCAAGGAGTTTATTGTTAAATCCATGGGACCAATTCCATCCATAGGAGAAATTTTACCTCCCAATACGTGATAATGCCCTCGATATTGACTCGTAGCTTCAATAGCCATTACATCCCGAATGTCTTCTACCACGCAGACAATACCCGCAGTACGATTATGACTCGCACAAATTTCACATAATTTTGAATCACTTAGGTTATGACAATTACTGCAAAAATTAACTTCTGTTCTTAATTGCACCAAACTATCTGCTAAGATTTCTATTTGCTTTGTTGGTTGTTTCAACATATGTAACACCAAACGCAATGCAGTTCGTTTACCAATACCTGGTAATTGCGACATTTCATTTACAGCATTTTCAAGAAGTTTTGAAGAAAAATCCATTCTGGGAAAGATAAAAAAAAGCTTCGAAAAAACTAATCTTTCCAAAGCATATAAATAGAGTGAAATAGCTTATTTCTTGATTAATTTTTTTGTTACGGTACCTATAGAGGTACTAATTCTAACAAAATAAATTCCAGGAGACACAGTTTCAACATCAAGTTGATAGGTTCCATCAAGCATAACATCTTTTTGATACTGAAGTAGTTTACCATTTGAATCAAACAAACGCACCGAAGCTTCTGTAGCTTTCGGAAGCCCTAAAGTAACCTGTGTACTTGCTGGATTAGGATATAAAACAATAGCATCTGCAGTAATAAAATCTCGAGTATTTAACACATCATCAACCAAGGGAGATGCCCACAAACCACGCCCATAGGTTCCAACGTATAAGGTATTGGTTTCAGAGTTAATATCAAATTCATTGATAATTACATTGGGTAAATTGGCATTATACGGCTGCCATTCTTCTAGTGAGTTGTCAATATAATACACCCCATAATTCATACCTAAATACAATCCATCTTGGCCGTTATCATCCCAAATAATAGCCGTTGCACTAAAATCTGGAAGGTTTTTTAAATAATTTTCCCAAGTCTGCCCGCCATCATTAGAAACAAACACTTTATCACCATGATTGGTTGCTACGGCAATCTTATTAGGCTGT
>JBNMOX010000035.1:0-8684 GCA_051275835.1 Patiriisocius sp. | reverse complement strand
AGTATATTGCCCTGGTAGCATTAATTTAAAACCTTTTAAACGCATTAAACCAGAAACATTTCAAGAAGATTTAGAAATTAACTTTCTTTCTTTAGTTAGGGTTGTACAGGGTTTACTACCTAAATTAACTGCTTCAAAACATGCTAGTCTAGTCTTTTTTAGTACCGTTGCTGTAAAGGTAGGAATGCCATTTCATACGAGTGTTGCTGCATCTAAAGGAGCTATAGAAGGTTTTGCAAAAGCATTCGCTGCAGAATACGCTCCCAATATAAGAGTAAATGTAATTGCGCCATCACTTACAGATACCCCCTTGGCTGGACGTTTACTTTCTAGTGATGAGAAAAAAGAAAAAATGGGAGAACTCCATCCACTAAAACGAGTTGGAACTGCAGAAGATATAGCGAATATCGCTTCTTTTTTATTAAGCGACGCATCGAGCTGGATAACAGGACAGGTATTAGGAGTTGACGGAGGAAAATCAACACTTCAAACACAATAATTTGACTGATACTGTAAACATATTTTGGTTTCGTCGTGATTTACGTCTAGATGATAATCTGGGATTCTATAAAGCCTTACATGGCAAACACCCCGTATTGCCCATTTTTATTTTTGATACCGAAATTTTAGATAGATTATACCATGATGATGCTCGTGTTACTTTTATCTATGACACCCTACAAAAACTTAGAATTTCATTAAAAGAACATGGGAGCAGCATTGCGATATATTATGGAAAACCACTAGAAATATTTAAAGAGCTAAGTAAAACATTTGCAGTACAAAATGTAATTACCAATAGAGATTATGAGCTATATGGTCAAGAACGAGATACTGCTATACAAGAATACTTAGCAACTGTTCCTCAAAAAAAAGACAACGAAAATACCATTGGTTTTTATGACTTTAAAGATCATGTTATTTTTGAAAAAGATGACATCGTAAAAGCGGATGGTACTCCTTATGTAGTATACACCCCATTTAAAAACAAATGGAAAACTATTTTTAAACCAGAAATAGATTTAAAGCATTATCAAACAACAAAACATTTTAGCAAGCTATATCAAAACACCTCACTGCCAAATGTTACTTTAGAAACCATACAATTTATAAGATCCAATATCAGTGTTCCAGAGCACAATACATCTTCATCCCTCATACAAAACTATGAAGACACTCGTAATTTTCCAGCGGTAGATGGAACCTCGCATATAGGTCCGCATTTACGTTTTGGAACAATAAGCACCAGGGCTATGGTAAAAAAAGCCATTGCAGAAAAAAACGAAGTCTTCTGGAGCGAACTTATTTGGCGGGAGTTTTTTATGCAAATATTTTGGCATTTTCCTAGCACACAAGAGAAGGCCTTTAGGCCAAAATATGATCGCATTGAATGGCGAAATAACGAAGAAGAATTTGAACATTGGAAGAACGGTACTACAGGATATGCGCTTGTAGATGCTGGAATGCGTGAATTAAATAATACAGGGCACATGCATAACAGAGTACGTATGCTGGTAGCCAGTTTTTTATGTAAACATTTATTAATTGATTGGCGTTGGGGAGAGACCTATTTTGCATCCAAATTACTAGATTATGAACGCGCAAGTAATGTGGGAAATTGGCAGTGGGCTGCTGGAAGTGGCGTAGATGCAGCTCCTTATTTTAGAATTTTTAATCCCATTACCCAAGCCGACAAATTTGATAAAGATAAAAAATACATCAAAAAATGGTTGCCAGAATACAATACAGAGAAATACCAGGATATGATCGTTGATCATAGATTTGCGAGAGAAAGATGTCTAGAAACCTATAAAAAAGCAGTAAATAATACCTAAATAAAATTTTATCGAAATTAGACATACTTACATTTTAACATGAAAATATGCATTTAATCGTATATTTAATTATATTTATATAAAATTAACTAAATATAATTCTAGCATTACCCCAAATAAATGCTTATGAAAACTCCCCAAGAAACCTTCAGTAACGAGGAAATTACAGTTACTTTTACACCAAGAACATGTATAAATGCAGAGAAATGTGCTCGCGGACTTAGCCAAGTCTTTAGAACTACTGTCCTACCGTGGATTGATTTGGATGCAGGACAAACACAAGAAATCATTTCACAAATCAAAAAATGTCCTTCTGGAGCCCTAGCATTTTGCTACAATAGCAATTAGTAAACAAACTGTAAGTAGAATACTATTAAACTTGCAAATAGTAGACAATTTAACTATTCTTGCAGAGTTACTAATATGTATATAACCAACCCTTCTATTATGAATATCAAAATACTCATCGCTACTTTACTATTTATGTGTGTAACGACAGTAGATGCACAGAATCAAGAACAAACAGACAACACTATTGAAGGACAATTTGTGAAAGTCATTGATAAGTCTAATAACTACCAAGAGTTTAAAGTTATTAAAAAAACTAAACTTGTCGTTTTACGTCGCAATATTCTAGATTCAATATCCAAATTAGAAAAATCTATTGAAACGAAGGATGTAACTATTGCATCTCAAGGAAGTACTATTAATACCTTGGAATCTAATTTAAGTACTACACAAAATGATCTTACTATTTCTCAAGGAAAAGAAGATGGTATTGAACTTTTTGGAATGATTACCCAAAAGGGTACTTACAATATGATATTATTTTCAATTATTGGACTATTACTTCTTGGGCTTTTCTTTTTCATCTTTAGGTTTAAAAACAGTAATTCAGTAACAATAGCAACAAATCATAAATTTTCTGAAATTGAGCGTGAGTTTGAAGCATATCGCCAAAAGAAATTGGAAGATGAGCAGATATTAAGAAGAAAGTTACAAGACGAAATTAACAAGAACAAGTAAATTTCATAAAGCACCAAATTTAATTGTACTGAAAATCCCAAATACAATGATGTGTTTGGGATTTTTTAATGTTTTAATATTTCCGTTCGCATGTCGCAAAATCTTTTCGGCCTTCGTAGCTAAGGCTACTATGGCGAAGTAGGCTAGCAGAGATATCGTATTTAACTAGGAATTTAATCTAGTAATCTTAGCACCAATAGCACGTAAGCGTTCATCAATGTTTTCATAACCACGATCGATCTGTTCTATATTATGAATAGTACTCGTTCCTTTTGCAGAAAGTGCCGCAATTAATAAAGAAATACCTGCACGTATATCTGGTGATACCATGGTTGTAGCTTTTAGCATAGATTCAAAGTTATGTCCTATTACTGTAGCGCGATGAGGGTCACATAAAATGATACGAGCACCCATATCTATAAGTTTATCTACAAAAAATAAGCGGCTTTCAAACATTTTTTGATGAATTAACACACTCCCTTTGGCTTGTGTACACACCACCAATACAATACTCAATAAATCTGGTGTAAAACCTGGCCAAGGAGCATCTGAAACGGTTAATGTTGAACCATCTATATATCCTTGAATTTCATAACTATCTTGAGAAGGAATATAAATATCATCTCCTCTTCGCTCTAAGGTAATCCCAAGTTTTCTAAAGGTATTAGGAATAATTCCTAAATTATCCCAACTCACATTTTTAATAGTAATTTCACTGTGAGTCATAGCTGCCAAACCAATCCAACTACCAATTTCAATCATATCAGGAAGGACTCTATGTGAGCAGCCTCCCAAAACTTCAACACCTTCAATAGTCAACATATTAGAGCCTACACCTTTAATGTCTGCTCCCATTGAATTTAGCATCTTACACAGTTGCTGTAAGTATGGTTCACACGCAGCATTATAAATAGTGGTTGTGCCTTTAGCTAAAACTGCAGCCATTACAATATTTGCAGTTCCTGTTACCGAAGCTTGATCTAGTAACATATATGAACCTGTTAGTCCATTTGGAGCCTCCACCCCATAAAAACGTTCTTCTTTATTGTATCTAAAGGTGGCACCCAATTTAATAAAACCTTCAAAATGAGTATCGAGTCTTCTTCTTCCAATCTTATCTCCTCCTGGACGTGGAATATATCCTTTTCCGAAACGCGCCAATAAAGGACCCACTATCATGATAGAACCACGCAGTGAGCCCCCCTCTGTTTTAAATAGTTCAGACTCAAGATAATCTAAGTTAATATCATCAGACTTGAAGGCAAATTTTCCTTTTCCTAGTTTTTGAATCTTAACACCCAAATTACCTAAGATGCCTATGAGTTTATTGACATCTACAATATCTGGAATGTTTTCTATAATGACCTCTTCTGAAGTTAATAAAACGGCACAAAGTATTTGCAAAGCTTCATTTTTAGCGCCTTGCGGATGGATTTCACCTTTTAATTTGTGTCCTCCTTCAATTTGAAAAGTTCCCATAGGTTGTGGTAAGAAATTTAGTAGCGCTTACGGCCTCTATTGTTGTTATTTTTTTTGGAGTTGTTATTCGTGTTGCTAGAACCATTACTGGTACTATTGCTATTACTAAAGCGTTTTTTTGTTTTAAGTAATACCGAAGAATTTCGAAGAACTTCGTCACTCTCTTTTAGGTTTAATTTACCATCAGAAAGTTCAAATAAATGAACAAAAATAACATCATCTTCAACGGTATCTTTATTCCAATTTAAAAAACACTTTTTCATGTGGTTGGCGATAGTCAATACCAAACCATCTTTTTTATCTCCATCTTCCCAGCTTATAGCAACATCAATCATTTGTTTGATATTATTACCATAGAAACGGTATTTTGGGAAATTTTGAGGATAAGCCAAACTTACTGGACGCTCTCGTAGAGCTTCTACAGTAGGTTTTTCGAAAGGAGATGCTACATCCAATTTAAAATCTGAAATAATAAATAATTGATCCCAAAGTTTGTGTTGAAAATCTGCTACATCTCTTAAATGCGGATTCATATTTCCCATCACAGCAATGATACTCTTCGCTTGATTATTACGTTTTTCTTCATCTTCTTCAGCAATAGCCTGATCTACCATTTTCTGGATATGACGACCATATTCTGGAATAATTAAATGCGGGCGTTCTGTATTATATTCTATATCTGTAACAAACATGTGTAGTATTTAAAAAATTGGGAACTGTGTAACCTGAAGTATTTATTAATGGCAAAATACAAATTTTATAGAGAAATTACTCCCTCCACCTCAGAAACTTGCTTGTATTTCTCTATCACAGCTTTTGGGGACTGCATTGTCACTGTGATAGAAACACTGGTATAGGTTCCTTTGCTAGAATCACGAGTCCTAATTTGAGCATTTGTGTCGTTAAAAATAGCCTCAATCTGCGCTATTTTATGCGTATCACTGGGTACAATAAATTTATATAAATACGGAGCTGGCCAAGAGGTGTCTGCTTTTAATTGCTCCTGTAATCTACTGTAAAATTCTTCTGTTTTTGTATCTTTCATATCGTATTTCTTCTGAAATATAAAAGGGTTTATATCGTATTCTCATCTATTCGTACGATATAAATCAATCTTCAAATATTATTCCACAAAGATACACTTTCAACATCAATATAAATTAACGTACTTTGTAGTTCAAAATTATTTTAAATACGCATATTTTAGCAGTGAATACTAAAAGAATTGTCATTACCGGAGGTCCTGGATCTGGAAAAACCACCTTGATACAACACATTGAAAATTTAGGTCATACGTGTATGCATGAGGTTTCGCGCCAAGTTATTAACGAAGCGCGTAAAGAAGGAATAGATCAGCTATTTTTAACAGATCCCATGCTCTTTAGTCAAAAACTATTAGAGAGTAGATTAGGTCAATTCAAAGAAGCATTACATGTAGACACCAACTATGTTTTTTATGATAGAGGAACGCCAGATATAACTGCCTATATGGATTTCATAGGGTCTAGCTACCCCGTATCTTTTGAAGCTCCCTGTTATGTAAACCTCTATGACACGGTGTTTTTACTACCCCCTTGGGAAGCTATTTACACCACAGACAATGAGCGCTATGAAACCTTTGAACAAGCCCAAACTATATATCAATCATTACGTGATGGATATCATAAATACGGGTACAGCATCATTGAAGTACCTCCAGCTACTATTGAAGAACGCAGCCAGTTTATTTTTAACTTTTTAAAAGAAAATTAGTGAAAACACCCCAGGACATTTTACAAGAATATTGGGGACATACTTCGTTTAGACCAAAACAAGAAGCCATTATCACTTCGGTGTTAGACGGCAAAGATACTGTTGCGCTATTGCCAACTGGTGGCGGAAAATCTATTTGTTTTCAAATTCCTGCTTTATTACAAGAGGGGATTTGCATTGTTATTTCTCCCTTGGTAGCCTTAATGACAGACCAAGTAAAAAGTTTACAAGATAAAGGCATTAAAGCCATAGCCATTACAGGAGGGAAATCGTTTACAGAAGTAAATACCTTGCTGGATAATGCGCGCTTCGGAAATTTTAAATTCCTATACCTTTCTCCCGAAAGATTACAACAAGAGCTTATTCAAAATACAATCAAGCTTATGAATGTAAATTGTATTGCTGTAGATGAAGCGCATTGTATTTCACAATGGGGAAACGATTTTAGGCCTGCCTATAAAAACATTACTTTACTAAGAGAACTCCAACCACTAGCGCCTATTATTGCCCTAACAGCTACAGCCACTCCAGAAGTATTGAAAGACACCATCAAAGAACTTGAAATGGAACTTCCAGCCATTTATCAAGATTCCTTTGTACGCCCTAACCTAGCCTATAACACACGTGCAGTTGAAGATAAATTATATCATATAGAGCAGCTACTTGCCCATAATCAAAAAGCCGCTATTGTATATGTTCGCACCAGAAGAAGCGCTGTAGAAACTAGCAATCATTTAAATACCTTAGGTATAAAAAGTGATTTTTTTCACGGAGGGATTCCTGCCCAAGAAAAAACAAAAAAACTAGAAAATTGGAAAATGGGTACCACACCAACCATGGTTGCTACGAATGCCTTTGGAATGGGTATTGACCTAGCCACAGTAGCGCATGTAATCCACATACAATTACCAGAAAGCGTAGAAAGCTACTTTCAAGAAGCCGGTCGTGCGGGTCGTGATGGAAAAACGGCAACGGCAACCTTATTATATAATGACTATGATAAACTCTTAGTGAAAAAACAATTTGTAGCTTCTTTGGCAGATGTACCCATGCTTAAATTAATATATAAGAAACTAAACAACTACCTACAAATCTCCTATGGTGAAGGGGTTTTCACTACGCATGCTTTTAATTTTTATGATTTCTGTAAAACCTACACAATAAACACCTTACAAGTATTTAACGGTTTAAATACGCTAGATAGATTGGGTATTATTCAACTCTCTAAGGAATTTGGACGCACCACCAAACTCAAATTCCTAGTGCATACAGATGTTGCGCTAGATTATTTTAAACATGATGTAATTGCTTCTATTATTGGCAAAACTATCTTACGTCTTTATGGTGGTGTTTTTGAAACCATGACTTCCATAAACTTAGAGATTTTACAGTCAAAAACAAGTCAATCGCAGCCTACTATTATTAAAACGCTTCAAAAATTGGAAGCTGCAAATATTATAGAACTATATCTTAATACCACAGACGCAGCTATTACTTTTTTAAAACCAAGAGAAGATGACAAAACTATCAATGTTATTGCCAGAGAAGTAGCTGCGCATAACAATAAAAAGAAGCAACAGGTACAGCATGTGTTAGACTATATAACCAATGACAGTACCTGTAGAAGTGTGCAACTGGTTACTTATTTTGGTGAGACGACTGCAACTCCATGTGGCATTTGCTCTGTATGCACTTCAAGCAAACAAAAGTCGAATAAAAAAGACATACAAGGTATTAGTAAGGAAGTGTTGATTCAACTAGAATCAGGCCCAAAAACATCTAGAGAAATAGTAAAAGAGCTAATGCATTCAGAAGTAGTTGTTTTAAAAATTATTGGATTGCTAGTAGGTAATAACACCATAGGCTTGGATGAAAGAAATAGGTACTATTCAATTAATAAATAAACATCCTATTTCAATCTATTCTTCACGTATTCTATCTCAATTTTTCCGTGGCGCATTGGCTTACCTTCTTTATTTAAACTAACCATAACGATAGTATCTATGGTTATGATAACGTCACGTGTCATAACGTTGCGCACCTCACATGCAAGTGTTAAAGAGGTAGCTCCAAATTTTATGGGTACAATACCAATTTCAATAATATCACCTTTAACAGCAGAGCTTTTAAAGTTAATTTCACTCATATACTTGGTCACCGTTTTGGGGTTTTCAAGCTGAATGATAGCATATAAAGCCGCTTCTTCATCAATCCACTCAAGCAATCTACCTCCAAATAAAGTTCCATTTGGATTTAGGTCTTCGGGCTTAATCCATTTTCTAGTATGAAAATTCATAAATACAATTTTAGCATAAAGATACCTTATAAATGTTTTTTACAAATCATAAAAGCAAATGAATTAAAGCAAGCATATTCTATACAAAACTTTACATTTTTTTGAATTAACGAATAGAATTACTATTTTTGAGGGGATTCTAAAAAAATAGTGCAGCATTAGAAAAAAATTAAGATGCTTGTAACATATTTAAAGTAAGATAGACTTATTTTTACATAACCTTAATATTATAGAACAATACAATTATGAAAACACTAAGAACTTTATTTGTAGCGCTCATTGTGATGGCTGTAGCC
>JBNMOX010000034.1:0-8739 GCA_051275835.1 Patiriisocius sp. | reverse complement strand
AGAAAGGAATAGAAATGATAACCATAATTGGTATTTCGACAAGATTATGCATTTCCGTTAAGGCTAATGAGAGTGATACCAAAAAGATATAAATAAAAAAATGCAAAGTCAATCTCTATGTTTTTGGGAAATCAGTGTTTTTTATTCGTTCTGCTTTTCCCATAGAAGCACAAAGATTTACAAGTGTATTATCTATTTGGATTTGTTGGTAGTCATTCACTATTTTTTCCTTGTGCAACATTGATAAGTCCTGGTTCTGTTTGTCTAATAACGCTAGCGGAATATTATGATGGTTTTTTATAGAATTTAATTCTTCTTGAGAGATACATTCATCTATTGTATCAGTGGCATTTTGCCCCCTTAAATTTTGTGACAAAGAATAGCACCATGCAATTTTTCTATAGGCCATTCTGACTGTGAGTGCTTTGTTTTTATTTTTTGTAAATCCATTGAGCTGCATGACAAGCGTTCTAGAATCATTAACAATCAAACCCCAAATTTTTCTAGCTTCCCACCATCGATCATAAGAATGACTTAATTTAAATGATAGTAATAAGGAAATAGCGGTTCCTAAAAAAGCTCCAACTGAAATAGAGATGTTTAGGTTAAATAAATATTCTGATAAAAAATAGACTATAGAGGGAAATATAGTGAGTGTAAGGAGATCAAATTTAATGATGTTAAACCAATATTTAATAGGTATTTTTCTTTCTAAAATCATTTTCTTATCTGTCTTTTTTGTTAGCGCTAAGGTAACAAAAGAGAGTGAGCCTGAGAATAATCTTTTAGTGTTTTTAAACCCAGGCTTGCGTCAGGAATTAAATTTTAAACCGCTTTAGGGAATCAAATTAGAGTGGACAAAAAGTAACTAAAATGGCTTGTGTCATAAAAAGGATGATAAAAGGGAGCACTAAATAGCCCATAATATCACGTGCTTGTATTTTGATGCCTGTCGCCATTATTGGTATAACTAATAACAAGTAAAAAGGTTGTAGTAGGTTACTTAAACTCTCTCCGTAGGCTACAGATAAAGAGGCTCTTGCAGTCATCGCAGTAATTTCTTCAGCAGGTAATTTCGCACCTATTTCTTGTACTGCGGTAATGATGCTAGGACCAATCACGGCAAATTCACCTCCTGCCGATGGTATTGCAAAATTGACCATACCTCCTGTTAAGTAAGCGAAAAAAGCATAGGAATGTACACTCGCGTGCGATGCAAATATTTCCCCAAGTTTTTCGCCTAAACCAGTGTATGACATGATACCCATAATGCCGGCATAAAAAGGGTACTGAAATATTATTCCAGAAATATTACTGCTTGCTTGTTTCATTGCAATAACATAGCGCATAGGGGTTTTATGTAAAAGTAAGCCCAGTATCAGGAAGATGAAAATCATAATATTGAAATTCAAATCAAATCCATTTACTATAAAATGATAAACGATATAAACAAAGCCCATTAAGACAATAATCATCTGTAGAATCATACTATTATTCAAGGTGTCAGAAAATGATTTAAATGGTAGTTTTAAGCTTAAAGCCTCCTCTTTTATAGTCTGAGTGTTTGGAGTTTTTTTAAGAATCATTAAGTCTGTTATTTCTTTATTGTGTGCATTCTTTGGTCGTAGAAGAATTAAAATAAATGGTACTGCAATAAGCATTGTAAATATCATTGTAATATTCAAAATGGACCCCAAAGTGTAAGAAGTTGGGATAACTTCTGTCAATACACCAGATTCAATCAAAAAATTATTTTTTGTATTTAAAAGTAAAGGAATTGAACTTGAAAACCCTGAAACCCAGCTGGCAGATGAAATATAAACACAGGCAATCAAAAAAGGATAGTTAACGCCTTTTACTCGCTTTGCCAATTCTCTGGCCAGAACACAGGTAATAACGATCCAACCAAAACTTACAAGCGTTAATATCGAACCTATTAAGATAACTAAAAAATAGACCTGTTTTGGCGATTTAATATGTCCTGCAAAAGAATCTATTCCGCGTTTAATTAAAGGGGACAAGGCGATGCTGAATCCTGTAATAATTATTAGTACAATTTGCATGGCAAAGCCTAATAAATCAAAAAAGCCATCATACCATGAGCTTATAATTTTTATTGGTGTAACCTCTAACCAAAGGAAAGCTCCAAGCGCTGTTATAATAGTTAAGAGTACTGCAAAAACAAATGCATTTGGCATGTATTTTAAAAATAGCTGGGTTAGTTTTTCTCCGAGTTTTTCAATCATATTTAAATTTTTAAAATGATAACCGGCGGTTTTGCAGATATTTGCTTGCTAGGGATTTCGCCTTTAGTTTATTAAATGTAACCAAATTTTACCAGCAGCAATTATTTTAAGTTAGGAAAAAGATATAGCAATTGCTTGGTGCTTTGTAGCTGTTTCTTAGGGACTTAATTTAGTGAGTTTCATTCCTTTTATCCAAAATATCTTAGAATCATAGATTCGCATGATGTCTGGAACTTTTTCTGGGGACTTATTTCTAGATGATTTTCGGTCTATTATTGCTTTTTGTATTGTTGAAATTCAATGTATAGGTTTCATCTAGGTCATTTTGTAGATCGGTACTAAATGATATGATTTTCTTGTTGAATTTCCATGTTCCTTTTCCGAATGTATGCTGTGCTGAAGGGTTCGCCTTAAAGTGATTTGCATACGAATGAAACAGAAATGTTCCGCCTGTTTTCAATGAAAGTTTGTATTCAAAATTCGCGTTTTCAGTTTTAAATCTAACGTCATAATTTCCACCATAATTTTTTGACTGAGCGAATAAAGTCAAGCTAAAGGTGAAGAAAAACAATATAATTGTACATTTCATGAATATCGCTTTCTATGGCACGAGCCCCTTTTTTATTCTATTATGATGACAAACTTGTAATTACCCAAAGTGATGTTACTGAAATAATAATCCATAAAATAATTCCTTGAATCAATGGTCTGAAACCAACACTTTGTAGCATTTTTCTATTTAAACCACTACCTATTAAAAATAAAGTTAAGGTTAAACCTGCTTTTGCAATACCCGTTACATAATGGCTGTATTCTTGAACAAATGGGATATAAGTGTTCAGGATCATTGCTATTACAAAGAGACCGATGAAGTATGGAATCTTGATTTTTCCGCCTTTATTTTTAAAAATTAGGGTAGATAGGAAAGCGACAGGAATAATCCATAATGCTCTTGCTAATTTTAAGGTTGTTGCAATTTCAAGTGCTTGTTCGCCATATTTACTAGCTGCTCCTACAACCGAGCTTGTATCGTGAATTGCAATGGCACACCATAGTCCAAACTGACTCTGTGATAAGTTAAGAGAATGACCTATAAAGGGGAAAATTATTAGGGCAATGGAGTTTAAAATAAAAATGGTGCCTAATGCAACCGAAATTTGTTTCTCTTCTGCTTTTATTACGGGTGAAATTGCTGCAATGGCACTTCCTCCACAAATGGCTGTTCCAGCGGATATTAAATACGATGTTTTTTTTTCTATTTTTAAGAATTTCCCAATAAAGAAACCAATAATCAATGTCCCAATAATATAAATAATAGTAAATAAAACCCCTTCTTTCCCTGCTTTCATAGCACTTGTAATATTCATTCCAAACCCCAAGCCAACCACAGAGACTTGCAAAAGAATATTTGTAGCTTTATGATTTAAATGTACATAAGGATGTCCTACAAATTGAGCAATTATTAAGCCTAAAAGCAATGCGACTGGTGGTGAGACAAAAGGTATTAAACAACATATACCTGCTGCAATAAATAGCACCTTTCTGCTTATTATGTTTCTGTCAAAAAAATTGATTTTATTCCCCATTATTATTTAGATCCTATTTTTCGCTACTCATTTTTAATTAGTCAATCTCCTTTTTTTCTAAATTGATAATGATGAATGAAAATAGAATTTCAATGATTCCGCCAACGAGGCCAATCAAATGAAAAGGGGGTTTAAAAAGAATACCACAAACTCCAGCTACAATTAATAGGGCTCCAAAAATCCAGTAAATACGCATTCCATAAATCGTTGAAAATAATAGGTATCGTCCGCCAATGATTAAAATCATTATTGGAAAAAACCAATGAGGACGCATTTGTAATGTTACAAAGGCTATAAAAAGTCCAATAAATAATAGGAATGTACTTTCCATTGCGAGATTGGATAATGGATTTCCTTTTGTGTGTTTTCCAGAACGCTTTAAGGCCTTGGATAACAATATTCCTAAAGGATGAATTAACATTCCTCCAAAAAAGAAGATAAGTACACTCGTTTGTTTTGTGCTAATGAATGCAGAAATTCCAGCTGTTAGCCATACAATACCAGATGCAAAGGCTCCTGGTCCGCCTCCGAAATAGGAGGTACGCATGTCTTTTTGTGCTTCTTTGAATTTCATTTAGATTTCTTTTTTTTAATAAGGTACACTATGGCAGCCTTTCGTTATTTGTTGTTTTTTTTCTGTCAAAAAAATAAGTAGGGATTCTTTTGAAATTTTTAATCATATTTCGTCTAATTTTGCTAAAGAATGGTACCATATTTATTTTCAGAGAACGCAGGAATCTTAATGTATGGTCTTAATGAAAGTCAACTCGTGATATCCTAATAATGATTTTATTTATATCATATTTCAGAAATACTACAAAGTAAACTTGTTGTTGTTTACAAAGAAAATGGCATTGGCGAAAAATAGTTTTCCGTTTTCCCAGAAAGATCTAAACAACACGTTGTCTGACAAATATACCACACTTCCAGCGCCCATTCTTGCTTCACCAAACACCATAGAGTTTTTAAGTTTTGCTTTGGCAGTTTCTCCAGAAAAACCAGAGACACTTTCCGCATCTCCTTTAATATAGCCCACATTATAGCCATTTTCCATAAATTGAAAGGAGGTACTTCCTTGCTTTAATGAATAATAAGTATCACCATATCCATACGCTAAAGGATGCGAAGGGTCTAGTTTGAGTTTATAGATGCTTCCCGTAATAAAGTTGGTCACATTCTCTCTTTCTCTCTGGTCATAAGGCGTAAGATTTCCCTTTTCCTCTTTGTCTTCTTCCTCTTCAGCTTCGTTATTTTTCAAGTCAAAGCCTTTTTTGTTTAAAAAGCTTCTTCCTGCTGCTCCAATAGCAATTACTTTACCACCACTGCGAATCCATTTTTTCAAATCTTTGATGTTATTATCATTGAGCAATTTACCATATCTTCCTTCTGGCAATACGAGCACATTATATCTGGCCATTTTTGACATAGACATGCTTCTGGTGTCTATATGTGTTAGTGGGTATTGTAATTGAGTTTCAAAGAAATGCCAAGTAGCTCCATAGCTTAAAGAAGAAACGCCATCTCCTTTTAATATTGCGATTTTTGGAGCATTGATCATTTTAATATCTGGGGATCCCATATCGGTTCTAGTATCTCCAAATGTAGTATTTGAAGCAAATAAGGTACGTCCATGTACGTTTGCCAGATCATTTAATGTCTGGTTGAATTCTGGATTGCTTCTATTGTCACTCTTCGTAATCACCAAGCTTCCTCTATCAAAATCTTTACCGCCAAAACGCAGTTTCTTTTCTGTAAAACGAACATTGATCTTGTTTTGCAATAAAGCTGCTAAAAAACTAGCGTCTTTCATGCTGTTCCAAGTAGCAATGTATCCTGCTGCAGTAATATTGTTATTTAATGTACTGTTTGAAGCCCTTGTTCCAGAAGCGCTTATCAAATTTTCTGAAGCAATGGTTTCTAATCCGTAGGCATAGGGCACACTCCAGGCAGTAATATCATAAGTAAGGGGTTCGCTTAATTTTGCCTTAGGTTCAAATAAAGCTTTGATCATTTTTCCTTTGGGCTGATTGGTACTTACAATCAATGCGCCACTTGTATTTAAAGAACCTTTGCTAGTCGTGGTATAATTGTAACCAGAAGCATTGCCTCCAGAACCGTATCCATAACCAATCTCATGCTTGTCTAGTAACTGAGTTAAAGCGGCTATTTTATCTGGATGCCCTTGCATGACATAACTCTTGTATTTGAGATCCTTGTTGATGAAGAATTTTTTGAATTCTGTATTGAGTTGGGCAGCATTTTCACTTCCCATTTCAACGGTAGAAAGTCCAGTAGTAGTATGGTGTGCCACCCGGTCTACTAAGGTAAGTTCATATCCTTCATCTGTGTCAATACCCAATCCTGCACGCCCATGACCTGCTTGTTCATAGGTCATGCCAATAGCGCCCATAAACGTTGGATAGGTGTCACCATAACTTGGGTATAATAAATCAAAACGCTCCCGTGTAAAAAACAACCAGCCTTTTTGATCAAAATAACGCGCATGATTTTTACCAATTTGTGTTTGGAAATCCCGTTGGAAGTCACTTATAATTTCGTGAAAAGGCTCTGCAGCTGGTGCAAAATAGTAGGGCTCATTAATGCCTTGTTCGTGAAAATCTACATGAATGTGTGGCATCCACTGATTGTAAATTTTTAAGCGTTCTTGTGTTTCTATCTGCGTTGCCCATGCCCAGTCACGGTTTAAATCGAATAAATAATGGTTCGGTCTTCCTCCTGGCCAAGGCTCATCATGTTCTGCAGCATCTTGTGCCTTGTTGTAGGGTGTAGATTTTACTTGGTTAAACCAATTGGCATAGCGATCACGACCATCTGGATTTACACAAGGGTCTATAATAACAACCGTGTTTTCTAACCAAGCTTGTTTTTTGGTGATTAATTCATACACGGTTGCCATCGCTGCTTCTGTGCTAGAAGCCTCATTTCCGTGTACATTATAACTCAACCAAACAATAGCTTTTTCAGGACTGGCAGTACCCTCCATAATTCCAGTATTCTTAAGATTGTCTTGGCGTATTTGATCCACATTGGTAATATTTTCAGCACTAGAAACAACAGCATAGGTTAATGTGCGACGTTCATTTGTTTTACCGTAGGCATCATAGTTAACCATAGTACTATTCGCGGCTACATGCTCAAAATAATTAACCACATCTGCATGACGTGTAAATTGTGTGCCTATCTCATAGCCTAAAAATTCACTTGGAGATTGTAATTGTGCCTGTACCGAAATACAAATCAATAGTACAAGGGAGCTTAATAAGTTTTTCATTTTAATTTATTTCTGAAATTTCAACTGCTAATATACTTTGAATTTTCATAAAAGAGTACGCTATCCTGAAAGTTTAGACCCTATAAATCGTCTGTATCTGTGTTAATTATTTCTAAAATATCTTTTCTGAAATGTTTGTTACTAATTAAAGGGTATTTTTGAGAATATAAGACAGTATACCTATGCCAACAACCACGATTCCGTATTCAAAGACCGGTTATTTTTCAAACATGATGAACGATTATCTTGAAGAAAGCCCAGCATTGCAACCTTTTTACGGAAGATTTCCGTCTATAGTAAACCTAAAGCAACAATTAGACGAAAAACAAAAAATGGTCACCCAGGCATCTAGAAACAGCCTAGTGATGCAATTGAAGGAGCAATATGTGGGTGTTGATATTTCAGAAGCTACCCAAGAAAACATCAGTTCATTAGCACAAGACACTACGTTTACGGTTACGACAGGACATCAACTTAATTTGTTTTCGGGCCCTTTATATTATGTGTATAAAATACTATCTATTATTAATCTAACAGAAGAACTAGCAACAGCATATCCTAGCCATCGCTTTGTGCCTGTATTTTGGATGGCGACAGAAGACCACGATTTTGAAGAGATTAATTACTTTAATTTTAAAGGTAAAAAGATACAATGGGATGGTCCAGAAGGAGGTCCTGTAGGAAGAATATCTACTAGTTCATTAGCAGCTGTAGTGGAAGTGTTACAAAAGGAGTTTGGAAAAACTACAAACGGTCTTTACTTAACAGACCTGTTTAAAAAAGCTTACACAGACCACGACACATTAACCGAAGCGACACGCTATATTACCAATGAGCTTTTTGGCTCTTATGGTATGGTGGTCCTAGATGGTGATGATAGCACATTAAAAAAAGAGTTTGTTCCTTATGTAGAACAAGAGTTGTTTGGACAAACAGGCTTTCAGGAAATCTCCAATACAACACAACAATTGGTCTCTGCTGGCTATGCAGAACAAGTGCATCCACGAGCGATTAATATTTTTTATATTCAAGATGGTTTGCGAGAGCGTATTATTGAAAAAGATGGATTCTACTACGTCAACAATACAGAAATAGTTTTTACAGAAGCGGCTATAAAAGAAACCTTAGCAAAACATCCAGAACGTTTTTCTCCCAATGCTTTATTACGTCCTTTATATCAAGAAGTCATATTACCTAACTTGTGTTATGTAGGTGGTGGTGGAGAAATGGCCTATTGGTTTCAGTTACAAGATTATTTTAAAGCAGTATCTGTACCTTTTCCTGTATTGTTAATGCGTAATAGTGCTATGCTAGTACCTCAAATGGTGGCAGAAAAGCTAGATAAGTTAGATGTCTCCTTGACGCATGTATTTAAAAAGGAAGATGAACTAAGCGCGTGGTTTACACATAAAGTTTCAGAAATAACCATAGATTTTTCTCAACAACGCATTCATTTACAAGAGCAGTTTGCGGCATTATATAAAGTAGCCAAAGAGACAGATGCATCTTTTGTAGGCGCTGTAGGTGCTCAAGAAAAAAAACAACTCAACGGATTAGATCATCTAGAAAAGAGATTACTAAGGGCACAAAAGAAAAGGCTTAGCGATCAATTAGA
>JBNMOX010000033.1:0-8774 GCA_051275835.1 Patiriisocius sp. | reverse complement strand
CCAAATAATAAGAACTGAGGTATCGCTCCTATAAAGAAACCAAATGTTAACTCTGTAAAAGTGTGTGATTTGGTGTGTAATCTAGAGCTAGCAACCAATCCGTTACAGATAAAAAAAAGTGATATTCCTAAGAGTGTATTTATCTTAAAATGAATACTCAAACCTATTAAAAATAAAGTAACACCCGCTATTGCCATTTGATGTAGGCTTACTTTAAATTTAAAGAAAACAAGAAAAAGGGCTGTTAAAGAAGTAAACAATACTCCAACAAAAAAATAATATAATTCTATATCATCATAGGGTTTGAAAACCATCTTAAGAATTAATAATACCAACAGACTCTGGATCATTAATGGAAATTTCCGTTCTGCTACATTTTCTAGATGTATGCTTTTAACAATACCAATATTTTTTAATAAAAAAAATACTATAATAGGTATAAAAGTTGTGAGGATCACAATAGCGTATACTTTAGCCCTCATAAACTCGGGATCAATAAAACGAGGTGATATAATATAATAACATAGTACACCTAAAAGAGGCATCAATAAGGGATGAAGAATATAAGCAGCAATACGTAATAATGCATTCATTAAATTTCTTTTCTAAGACGTGCTACAGGTAGCTCTAGTTGTTCTCTGTACTTGGCAACAGTTCTTCTCGCAATAGGATATCCTTTTTCTTTTAATATTTTAGCTAGCTTATCGTCAGTAAGAGGTTTTCTTTTGTCTTCCTCTCCAATAGTAATCTCTAATATTTTCTTGATTTCTTTGGTTGAAACATCCTCTCCTTGATCGTTTTTCATAGATTCACTAAAGAATTCTTTAATGAGTTTTGTACCATAAGGAGTATCAACATATTTACTATTTGCTACACGAGACACTGTAGAGATATCCATATGAATAGTTTCTGCAATATCTTTTAAAATCATGGGCCTTAACTTTCGTTCATCACCCGTTAAAAAAAACTCTTCTTGTTGATGCATAATAGCATTCATAGTAACAAAAAGGGTTTGTTGTCTTTGTTTAATAGCATCAATAAACCATTTTGCTGCATCTAGTTTTTGTTTGATAAACATCACCGCATCTTTTTGCGACTTTGATTTGTCTTTTGCTTCCTTATACCCCTTAAGCATGTTGGTGTATTCACGTGACACATGTAATTCTGGGGCATTCCTTCCGTTCAGTGTTAATTCTAATGTACCCTCAACAATCTTAATAGCGAAATCTGGAACAACGTGCTCTACCATTCTAGTATTACTTGAAATAGCACCTCCAGGTTTAGGGTTTAAACTCTCTACTTCATGTATCGCTTCTCGAAGTTGATCTTCTGAAATACTAAACTTTTGAAGTAGTTTCTTATAATGTTTCTTGGAAAAATGGTCAAAAGCTTCTTCAAGAATGCCCATGGCTAAAGTAACTTGTGGCGTTTGCTCTTTTCTTTTTAACTGTAGAACTAAACATTCTTGTAAATCTCTAGCTCCAACCCCTGAAGGATCCAATTCTTGCACTTTTTCTAGGACGTGTTCAACTTCTTCTTCTGTGGTATATACATTTTGTGTAAAAGCAAGATCATCAACAATATCTGCAATTTCTCTTCGGATATAGCCACTTTCATCTACACTACCTACTAAGAATTTGGCAATTTCTTTTTCACTTTCTTTTAATCTATAGGTGTTTAATTGCTGCATTAAGTGTTGGGTAAAAGACTGTCCTGCTGCATAAGGCA
Source organism: Patiriisocius sp. (assembly GCA_051275835.1). Lineage (GTDB taxonomy): Bacteria > Bacteroidota > Bacteroidia > Flavobacteriales > Flavobacteriaceae > Patiriisocius. Next base: position 7,046 of record JBNMOX010000033.1, on the reverse strand, counting down.
TGTTAGTCTCCTCGTCATCTGCACTATAGTTATTGGCAGATAATTTATAGCTAGGAGTTTCATCATCACTTAAGTAATCATCTACATTTATTTCTGTCTCAATAACTTCTGTCCCTTCATCGTAGGTATCGTCATAGTCGTCATTAATGTCCTCATCAAATTTCTCAGGTTCTTCTTTTCCTCCTTCTAGCGCTGGGTTTTCATTCATTTCTTGAGAAATGCGCTGTTCAAATGCCTGCGTAGGCAATTGTATTAACTTCATCAACTGTATTTGTTGCGGAGATAATTTTTGAGATAATTTGAAATTAAGAAATTGTTTTAACATAGATTAACGGTATGTGCTATAAAGTTAAAAAAAACCAGCTATATACAACGGTATAGAGCTGGTTTTAATATGTTCTAAGTGTTTTATTTTAGAAATCGGCATTCCCAGGACTTCTAGGGTACGGTATCACATCCCTAATATTACCCATTCCTGTTACAAACAATACCAGACGTTCAAAACCTAATCCAAAACCACTGTGGGTACACGTTCCAAACTTACGTAAGTCAAGATACCAGTATAATTCTTCTTCACTAATATCCATGGATTTCATTTTCTCTTTGAGCACATCATAACGCTCTTCACGCTGCGAACCCCCTACAATTTCCCCAATACCAGGAAACAAGACATCCATTGCGCGTACTGTTTTTTCATCTTCATTCAAGCGCATATAAAACGCTTTAATGGTTGCGGGATAATCAAACAAAATTACAGGGCATTTAAAATGTTTTTCTACCAAGAAACGCTCGTGTTCACTTTGTAGATCTGCACCCCATTCTTCGATTAAGTATTTAAATTTTTTCTTTTTATTAGGCTTACAGTTCTTTAAGATCTCTATGGCCTCTGTATAGCTTACGCGCTTAAAATTATTGTCAATTACAAAATGTAATTTCTCGCGTAAAGTCATTTCTTGACGTTCTGTAGCAGGTTTGCTTTTGTCTTCTTGGATAAGTCTTTCTTCCAAGAACTCTAAATCGTCTTGGCAATTGTCAAGGGCATACTTTATTACGTACTTGATGAAATCTTCTGCCAAGTCCATGTTGTCTGCCAAGTCATTAAAAGCAACCTCTGGTTCAATCATCCAGAATTCGGCTAAGTGACGAGACGTGTTACTGTTTTCGGCTCTAAATGTTGGCCCAAAAGTGTACACTTTTCCTAAACCCATGGCAAAAGTTTCAGCTTCTAATTGGCCACTAACAGTTAAGTTGGTTTCTTTTTCGAAAAAATCTTCTTTGTAGTTAACATTTCCGTCGTCATCCAAAGGTGGATTTTTAGGGTCTAAAGCACTTACTTTAAACATTTCTCCTGCACCTTCTGCATCACTTCCTGTTATAATAGGTGTGTGCATATGGTAGAATCCGTTTTTTTGAAAATACTCATGGACTGCAAAAGATAACTTTGATCGCAAACGCATTACGGCACCAAAGGTATTGGTACGTATCCGTAAATGTGCCTGTTCCCGTAATTTTTCAAGACTATGTCTCTTGGGGGAAAGGATGGTTAACTTCACCTCTTCTGGATCTGCAGTTCCTAATACAGTAACCTTAGTTACTTGTACTTCGACTGATTGTCCCTGCCCTTGGCTTTCTACAAGTAGTCCAGTGACTTCTATAGCTGCCCCTACAGTAATATTTTTTATTGTTTCTTCTTCAAAGTTCTCAAAATCAACCACGCATTGTATATTTTTAATGGTAGATCCATCATTTAATGCAATAAAACGGTTGCTTCTATAAGAGCGTACCCAGCCACGAAGTGTAAGTTCATGTAATGAAGGCTCTTGTTGTAAAACTTTTATGATTTCGGTGTGTTTCATAGTCAAAAATTCAAGGGATAAAGATAGGTTTTAATTCAGAAATTTGAAACGAGTATCTCGTATTTTACAAGTCAGGGTTATTCTTGTTTTCTTCTGAAATATCCACCTCATCTTCCATGTTTTCGGGTAAGATTCCTAGGGAGGGTTTTTTAAGGGTTTCTTCGTTAGCAATGCTCTTCTCTAAAGTAAGTAATAAAGACGGAAGCAACAATAGGTTCGCTAACATAGCAAATACAAGCGTTACCGAAACCAAAGCTCCGAGGGCTACAGTGCCTCCAAAGCTAGAAATGGTAAAGACTGAAAAACCAAAGAAAAGTACGATAGAAGTATAAAACATACTCACCCCAGTTTCACGTAAGGCAGCATATACAGATTTTTTAATCTTCCAGTTATTGGCAATAAGTTCCTGACGATATTTGGCCAAAAAATGAATGGTATCATCGACAGAAATACCAAAAGCAATACTAAAGACCAAGATCGTTGAGGGTTTTATAGGAACACCTATGAAGCCCATCAAACCTGCTGTAAAAATTAGGGGTAATATGTTGGGGACTAAAGAGACCAAAATCATTCTAAAGCTTCTAAACATCCAAGCCATGAATAGTGCAATTAAAAGAATGGCAAGTGATAAACTAATAATCAAATTATTGACCAAATACTTAGTTCCTTTTTGAAATACCAATGCTTTTCCTGTAATACTAACACTGTATCTGTCTTCTGGGAATATTTTGGATGCTTTGATTTTAAGATCTTCTTCAATTCTATCAAAACGTTCCGTGCCAATGTCTTTCATGAATGTTGTGATGCGAGCAAACTGTCCCGTGCTGTCTACATAGCTTTTTAATAAATTGGTACTGCCAGCACTACTTTTGGCATAACTTAAAATAAAGCTTCGTTCTTGGCTATTGGGTAATTGGTAATATTCTGGATTACCATTATAATATGCTTGTTTGCTAAACTTCACTAGGTCAACTACAGAAAGTGGTTTTGAGAATTCAGGAAATTCTTCAATATATTCTTGTAGTTCATTCATGCGTTTTAAGGTGGCCAATTTCATAACTCCTTTTTTACGCTTGGTATCTATTAATATTTCTAAAGGCATAATACCTTCATACTCATTCTCAAAAAATCGAATATCTTTAAAAAACTCAGTTTTTTGAGGCATATCCTCAATCATACTTCCCGAGATTTTGATATTGTAAATACCGATAATACTCAAGCATAGTACAGTGATTGATACTATATAAATGGCAATTCTACGCTTGCGAACCATGTTTTCCATCCAATCCACAAATCCGTTAACCCAACTTCTATTCAGGTGTTTCAAATGCTTGTTTTTTGGCACAGGCATATAGCTGTAGATAATAGGAATGATAAGTAGACTTAATAAAAATATGGCAATAATATTTATGGAGGCAACAATACCAAACTCTTTAAGAAGCTGGCTATTGGTTAAAATAAAAGTAGCGAAACCAGAAGCGGTTGTCACATTGGTCATTAAGGTAGCGTTTCCTACTTTAGCAATGACACGCTGTAGTGATTTTGCTTGGTTCCCATGTTGCTTGATTTCCTGCTGATATTTATTGATTAAGAATATACAGTTAGGAATTCCTATAACAATAATGAGCGGAGGGATTAAAGCGGTTAATACTGTAATTTCATAGTGCAATAACCCTAATATTCCAAAGGCCCACATTACCCCTATAATAACAGTAATCATAGAAATAAAGGTGGCTCTAAATGATCTAAAAAAGAAAAAGAAAATAATGGATGTAACTGCTAAAGCAGCGCCAATAAAGAGTCCGATTTCGTCTACAATATTTTGAGCATTAAGGGTGCGTATATAAGGCATACCTGAAGTGTGCACCTTGATCCCGGTTTGATCTTCAAAGGCTTTTATCTTTGGGATTACTTGTTCTTCAATAAAAATTTTACGTACTGATGTGTTAATAATATCTTTTTTAAGATAAATAGCAGTGCGAACAGATTGTTTACTTGGGCTATAAACTAATCCTTCGTAGAAAGGAAGTTTGGTAAACAGCTCATATTGTAGTTTGGAAAGGTTCTCTTTGGTAAAAACAGAATCTTGCACCAGCGGTACCATGATAAAGCCTATGCTGTCTTTTCTCTTTTCTAGTTTTTGTATATCCCCAATAGACAATGATAACTCAACCTCTGGTGCTTTTTGAAACTCTTTAGATAAATCATCCCAAGCCTTGAAGTTTTCGGGAGTAAATAAAGTAGAGTCTTTGACACCATAGACAATAAGATTTCCTTCTTCTCCAAATTGATCTAGAAAAGCCTTGTATTCTTGATTAATCTCATGGTCATCTGGCAATAGGTTGGCTTCTGTATAGGTAAAGCGCATGTGCTTCCATTGCATGGCCATAAAGACTGTAATGAGCACAATGACAATCAATATAAAAGTACGATTACGTAAAATAAAACGTGCCGTTGCACTCCAAAAACCGATGCTAAAAAGTTTGTTCAATAGGTATAATCTTGCTTAAAAGTTTCAAAAATACCTAATTCTTTGCGGTTATAAGGGGTCTAGGTTCGTTTAAATAAAATTATGTCTTGTTGTTTTAAAAAATAGAGAGATTAGAGCTCTCTAGCATAAAAAAAGCGACTTATAAAGTCGCTTTTTTTTATTTAAAAGAGGAATTACACCTTCATGATTTCTCTTTCTTTAACGATAAATAGATCGTCAATTTTTGTGATGTGTATATCTGTCATTTTTTGGATATCGTCTTCCAAGCTTTTCTTTAAATCATCACTTGCGCCGTCTAGTTCTTTGATGCTGTTCATTGCATTTTTACGATCATTACGCACACCAACTTTGCTGTCTTCTGACTCTGCTTTAGCTTGTTTTGCCAATTCCTTACGGCGTTCTTCTGTAAGTGGAGGTACATTTATAATTACTGTTTCACCATTGTTCATAGGGTTAAAACCTATGTTGGCTAGGTGAATTCCTTTTTCAATTTCTGGAATCAATCCTTTTTCCCAAGGCGCAATGGTAATAGTCATACCGTCTGGTGTAGCAACATTGGCTACCTGGCTTAAAGGTGTCTGACTACCATAATAATTTACCATTACACTTCCTACCATAGTAGGTGATGCTTTTCCAGCACGAATATTTACAAACTTTTTATTTAAGTGGCTCACAGCATTATCCATTGCTTCTCTGGTGCTGTCTACGATAAATTCTATTTCTTCTTCCATGTGTATATGTCCCGAAGGGTATTTTTATTTATTTGATTTCAAAAATCAGACCAATCCAAAAATAAGCATTTTATTTTTTCTGAAATGGTAGCGCCTTAAAAGTCTTTATTTTTATATTTTTCTAGGTGTGATTCTCTTCTTTAAAGATTTACCTTGGTTCCAATATTCTCTCCACAGATCACTTTCATTAAATTTCCGCGGGTATTCATATCAAAAACAATAATGGGTAATTCATTTTCTTGACTTAAGGTAAATGCAGTGGTGTCCATAACTTTTAGCCCTTTTTTCAATACATCATCAAAAGTAATGAAATCAAATTTTACAGCATCTGGATTTTTCTCAGGGTCGCTAGAGTAGATACCATCAACACGTGTCCCTTTTAAAATAACATCTGCGTTAATTTCTATCGCCCTTAACACTGCGGCGCTATCTGTAGTGAAGTATGGGTTTCCAGTACCTCCTCCAAAAATAACCACCCGTCCTTTTTCAAGGTGACGAACAGCTCTACGCTTTATAAAAGGCTCTGCTACCTCATTTATTTTTATAGCGCTTTGTAATCTTGTAGGGATACCTTCATCTTCTAAAGCTCCTTGTAGTGCTAAACCATTTATTACTGTGGCTAGCATACCCATATGGTCTCCTTGAACACGATCCATTCCTTTGCTGGCTCCTGCAACACCTCTAAAAATATTACCGCCGCCAATAACAATAGCAACTTGAACGCCTGTAGCAGTAATGGCTTTAATGTCTTGGGCATATTCTTGTAATCTTTCTGGGTCAATACCGTATTGGCGATTTCCCATTAAGGCTTCTCCAGAGAGTTTTAGAAGTATTCTTTTGTAGTGCATAGTAGTGATTTGTTGGCTGCAAAAATAGTGAAATTCTTAATTCTCAATTCTTAATTCTCAATTATGTTTCAAACAAGGTAGTAAAAAAGAAAAATCCGTCTCCAACAAAGGTTGAAAACGGATTATAAATATAATAATTTTCGGCTTAAGCCAGCGTAACTCTTTTAAATCCTACTACTGAAGCATCACCTTTACTAGCAACGTATTCAGCAAGATTTTTCTTCTCATCCATGATGAAGTTTTGATCTAATAGACATTGTTCTTGATCTAAAGAAGTGTTGTCAGATACAAAACGCTCCATTTTTCCTGGAAGAATTCTGTCCCAGATTTGTTCTGGCTTTCCTTCTGCTTTCAATTCGGCTTTTGCAGCATCTTCGGCAGTTGTTAATACTTCTGGACTTAATTGAGACATAGAGATGTATTTTGGTACGTTTTTAAGTGTTTTACCTAAACGACCTAGCTCAATATTGTCTTTTTCAATTACAGCGATTCTAGCCTCTGTTTCGTTTGTAACAAACTCAGCAGTAAAATCTTTGTATGATAATGTAGTTGCTCCCATAGAAGCTACTTGCATTGAAACACTTTTAGATACCTCCGCTGCATTGTCGCTACCAGCAGATAAACCTACTAATGCGCCAATTTTTTTACCGTGGATATATGTGCCTACAAATGGTGCTTCTAATATTTCAAAACCACCTATTTCTAGTTTTTCACCAATAACACCTGTTTGCTCAATCAATTTTTCAGCAACAGTCATTTTTCCATCAAATTTTGCAGCTAAGAAAGATTCCTTAGTGTCATGGTTTATTGCAATAACAGCCATTTCTTGAGCCATTGCAGAGTACGAGTCGTTGTTTGCAACAAAATCAGTTTCACAATTTAATGCAAGAACAACACCTCTTGTGTTTGCATCATTAATTTGAGAAACAACAGCTCCTTCACTTGAGTCACGGTCTGCTCTTTTTTCAGCAATTTTCTGTCCTTTTTTACGTAGTACAGTGATTGCATCTTCTAAATTTCCTTCTGCTTCAACAAGGGCCTTTTTACAGTCCATCATTCCAGCTCCGGTTTTTTTTCTTAATTCGTTTACTTGTGCGGCGGTTATTTTTACCATCGTATC
>JBNMOX010000032.1:0-8843 GCA_051275835.1 Patiriisocius sp. | reverse complement strand
AGATCTGCCACAGCTTCAGCCTGACTTAAATCCATTTTACCGTGTAAGAAAGAACGTAGCGTAAACTCACCTGCAGTGGCCATTCTAGCCGATTTTCGAAGGCATAGTTGTATGATTTCTTGTTGTATAAAGGCACTTCCATGACAAGAGAGCTCCACCACATCTTCTCCCGTATAACTATGTGGGTTTTTAAAAATAGTCGCTAACACTTCATCAATAATACGGCTACCCTCTTTAATCTGTCCTAAATGAACCGTATGCGTTTTTTGATTGGCTAACACTTTTCCAGAAACCGAATGAAAAATTTGTGAGGCAATAGCAATAGCCTCGTCTCCAGAGAGTCTAATTACTGCAATGGCGCCTGCGCCTGCGGGTGTAGCCAATGCTACGATAGTGTCTTGATGTGTCATTTTGTTTCTCGTATCTAAGGAGATGCATTGCAAAAATACACATTAGCGGGGGAGTGGTATAGTGAGTGTTCTGATAAATTTTTTATTTCCATCGGGGTCTAGTTCTTAATTAAACCCTTGCTTTTATTGATAATTAGCTGTTTAGACGGAAGTTTGTATCTACATCAAAAAACAACGATTATGAAGTACAAAACAACACAGGTTCCTTTTTCTAAAATTCTATGCTTTTCATTTTTATTCTTTTTCACTTCCTTTATAAATCAAGCTCAAAATACAGCGAATACTGCTGTTGGGATCCTAGAATTTGAACAAGATCTAATTGATTATGGTACTGTAGCATACAATGCAGCGGGTACTAAAACCTTTAGCTTTGTCAATATTGGCAATGCTCCAGTAATTATTGCAGAGGTAAAAACAAGTTGTGGATGTACGGTAGCAGAGAAACCTAAAAAACCTATTATGCCTGGTGAGTCATCTAAAATAACGGTACAATATGCAACAAATAGAGTAGGGAGTTTTTCAAAAAAAATAACAATAATGTCAAATGCAGCACAGGCTCAAAAGTTGCTTACCATAAAAGGTAAGGTGCTTCCAAAGGAATCTTTACGTTAAATGTTATATTTGCTCACTGTAACATTTTAGCAAAGGTTACTACTAATAATGTAAATGATATATTGTGACCCAAGAAAAACCAGAAAACAACAATCCAGTTCTTAAGAGTGTACTCATTTTTTTAGGAGTTGCCATCGTGGCATACGTACTTACATCACTTATCATTAATTTATTAGCCTAGATCATGGAAGTTTTAAACGCAACACATAAAAGAAAAGACACGAACTTATTAGTGATAACACAACTATGCCAACTACTTACTTTTGTAACTGGTTTTGGCGGTTTGGTAGTGCCTCTTATATTATGGGCAACACAGCGTGATAAGGTGGAAGGTATGAATGTACACGGGAAGCAAATTATCAATTTTCAGCTCAGTATTATTTTACTAAGTATCATTAGTATCCCTTTAATTTTAGCACTTGGTTTTGGCATTTTATTACTCATTCTTATTGGAATTGCAAGTTTTGTATTGCCTATTCTAAATGCAATAAAAGCAAGGAATGAAGAACCACCTATCGAGTTTTTAACGATACGATTTATTAAGTAAAAGAAAACAATTATTTATAATTAAGAAAGTCCCGCAATTTGCGGGACTTTTTTTATAAGAACTAATTTCTGTTTATAAATATGTAGTAGAGAATATTTTTAAAAGCGAAGCGTACTAATAGCAAATAGTGGCTAGTTGTTAAGCATCACTGGCATTACCAACATCGTTACAATCTCACCTTCGTCCAATCCATCTACAGGCGTTAAAATCCCAGCGCGGTTTGGTAAGCTCATTTCTAGTGAAACTTCCTCACTGGTTAGATTGTTTAACATTTCGGTTAAAAAACGAGAATTAAAACCAATTTGCATGTCGTCTCCTTGATAGTCACAGGTTAAGCGCTCTTCTGCTTTGTTGCTGTAATCAATGTCTTCTGCTGAAATATTAAGCTCAGCACCAGCTATCTTTAAACGAATTTGATGCGTTGTCTTATTTGAGAAAATAGATACACGACGTACACTATTTAAAAACTGGTTGCGATCGATGCTTAATTTATTCGGATTTTCTTTAGGGATTACAGCTTCATAGTTTGGATACTTACCATCTATCAAACGACAAATTAAAACCGTTTGGTCAAAGGTGAATTTTGCATTACTTTCATTATACTCAATAGTAACCTCTTCCTCACTACCAGCTAAAATACTCTTTAATAAATTCAAAGGTTTTTTAGGCATAATGAACTCTGCCGTTTGAGAAGCAACAACGTCATTACGGGTATACTTTACTAATTTATGAGCATCTGTAGCAACAAAGGTTAAACCTTCTGTAGAGAACTGGAAAAAGACTCCACTCATGACCGGGCGTAAATCATCGTTACCACTGGCAAAGATTGTTTTACTAATGGCTGTGGCTAAAATATCACCCTGTATAATAGTAGAAGATGGATCTTTTAAGGCAACAGTACTAGGAAATTCATCTCCTGCAGCATATGCTAATGCATATTTACCGTGGTTAGAACTTATTTCAACCGTATTATTGTCTTCTATGGAGAACGTTAAAGGTTGCTCCGGAAATGTTTTTAGGGTATCCAATAACAAACGTGCCGGGATACAAACAATACCTTTTTCACTGCTTTCTACTGCTAGATGTGATGAAATGGTTGTTTCTAAATCTGAAGCAGAAACTGTTAAGGATGTACCGTCTAGATCAAACAAAAAGTTATCTAAAATAGGTAGAGTGTTATTGTTATTAATAATGCCACCAAGCACTTGCAATTGCTTGAGTAAATATGAACTAGATACAATGAATTTCATGTAATGTATTTTCTAGAGGTTATATAAATTTAATTTGAGGGTGTCACACTCGTTAAAGCCGACAACTACCTACAAATATATCTCAAATGTAGCATACTACAACACGAACTTATTAACACTTAGTCTTGATACTTCTTCTTGCGTATGAAGGTAAAGAGGAGTCCAAAAATTCCTAATGCAACCAATGGAAGCACTAAATGTAAACCTTGCCAAAGACTACGGGATTCTTGTACCTTTTGAGGATCCAAAAAAGGGATGGCAATTTTCTTAGTACGGATGTTTATAAGTCCCGTATCGTCTAGTAAATAGTTTACCGTATTTAATAAAAAGTCATTATTACCAAACATGGTCTGTGTCATTTTATCAAAGCCAGTAGGCAGCGGTCTTCCTTTATCAAATTGATTGATAATAATATCACCATCACTAATAATTACCATTTTTGTACTAAGACTTTCATCTCTCGCAATGCTCTTTTCTGAAATATTAAAAGGTTTTACTCTGTTCTTTAATGCAGATGTAAAGCGACCTTCCAATAAGACAGCCATGGGAAGCTCACCAGCCAAAAATTCTTGTGGATTAGGACCTTCATTCACGGTTTTTAAATTAGCTGGAATAGCAGTGTCAAAATTAATTTCATGCGGTGTTGGTTCGGAAGCAGTGATAGGAGAGGAGCTTAATAAAATAGTTTTATTCACGGAACTTTCAAGTAGCACAATTGGAGATGCGTATTCAAACTTAACGCCTTCTATATTGGTCACTATAGGATGCCCGCTAGCACTAGATGATAAAGGATAATAGAACCAAGGAAATTGATTGTATTGCGAATTATTTTCTGTGCCTTGTGCTAATACGATAGGGGCACTATATACATCACGAATTACAGTGGGTTGAATTCTAGCGCCATATTTAAAAAATAAATCACTTAGTCCTAGATCATTTGCAACCAGATATGTTTTGCCTGTGTCAGGATCTATTTTTTGGTCCAAGGCATCTATAAGCCATAAGGAAGCTCCACCATTCATGATATATTGATCTAACACGTACTTTTCTTTGTCGGTAAAAGTCTCTGTTGGTTTGGCTATAATAATAAGATCAAAGTTTAATAACTGGCTTAAGGCACGTTCCGGGTTGTTGGCTACAGAATCTAATATAAAAGGTGCAATACCATAATATTCTCTTGTAGTCTTTAAAAAACTGGCAATTTGTTTATCATCTAGTTCCCCATTTCCTTTTAAAAAAGCAATAGTCTTAGTTTTAGGTGTAACTAATTGTTTAAAACCATTTGCGAAGGCGTATTCTAGATTTTGTATAGAATTACTAACACGTTCTTGGGAGCTTGCTCCTAAGGTGTTTTTTAATAGAGGTATTTTTACTGAATTACCATTGTAATAAGCCAAAGCCCATGGATATATGCGCTCTACAGATACCTTGCCATTGTCGCGTACTTCAACTTCTGCGGGAATCATTCCCATTTGGTACAGTTGTTTTTGAATTTTACTAGTATTTTCTTCTCCGGCCAATGGGTTCGAAAAGGAATACATAATGTTACTATTATAGGCCGAAAATTCTGCTAGTAATTGCTTTGTTTCTGCCTGTAGTTTTGTGAATTCTGAGGGGAAGTTTCCCTCTAATAAGACTTCGATAATTAATGGCGAATCTATGGGAGCGATGATACTTTTAGTTGCTTTAGATACCGTGTAACGTTGATCTTGTGTTAGGTCAAAACGTTTGTACACGTATGTACTCACTAGGTTGGCACCAATAACAATAGTTAGAAGTATTACAATTTTATTTATGTTGTTTTTAAAACTCATTGTGAACTTTTAAGTTTTAAAACAGTAGCACCTATAAATAAAAAGGCAATACTTATAAAATATACAATATCACGGGTATCTAAAACACCTCGAGCAATACTATCAAAATGGTGTTTAAAACCCAATGAACTTATAAAAGACTGACTGCTTAAAATTTCCGATAGGGCATCAAAACCATAATACAACACAAAGCACAATAAAACGGCTACCATAAAAGCAACAATTTGGTTGCTAGAGAGGCTAGAGGCAAAAATACCTATAGCGGTATACGCAGCGACCAAAAAGAGGAGTCCTATATAAGAACCTATTGTACTACCTATATCAAAATTCCCAGATGGATTTCCTAACGAAGAAATAGTAGCAATGTATAAAAGTGTTGGAATTAAAGCAATGAAAATAAGTACCATTGCGCCAACATATTTTCCTAAGACTATGTCACGGGTCGCTAGCGGTTTGGTTAATAATAGTTCTAGGGTCCCCATTTTTATTTCATCACTAAAAGCACGCATGGTAACAGCGGGAATAAGAAAAAGCAGAAGCCAAGGAGCTAATTCAAAAAATGGGTTAAGATCTGCAAAACCACTATCTAGAATATTAAAATCTCCTTTAAATACCCAAAGAAATAAGCCATTGAGAATTAAAAATAGACCAATAACCAAATATCCAATAGCGCTGGAGAAAAAGGTGTTGATTTCTTTTTTTATGATTGCAATCATAGTATTTCTATACTTCTTTTTATTTACAGTACCTGCGTATGTGTGTCAACACTCCAAGCTTCGGCTTTAGAACGAAACATGGGTTTGGTTGTTGCCCAAACACCTTTAAAAAGTTCGCTATGCCTATATTTTTCTAGATCACTTTCTTGTTCCCATTTGCTGTAGGTAAAAAAAATAGTGGGGTCCTTTTTATCACGTAATAGATCAAGATGTAAGCAACCCTCAAAATTGCGTATTTTGTGTTTTACTGTTTCAAAATTAGCAAGAAAAGTCGAAATTTCATTTTCCTGAAATTCCATTTTCACAATACGTGTAAACATATTTTTTATATTTTCAGATAATAGATTTAAATTCTCTATTCAAACTTAACAGTCACTGTATCTCTATATTCTAATCCAAATAAAGAGGCGGCACTTCCTACAGTTGCAGGGTTACTCTTATAAATAGCTAATTCTAGATAGTTTGAAGAGTTCCACAACGCTATTTTTTTTCCATCTTCATCCCTTTTGTCGGAAGGTGCGTCAAAATTAATAGCGTCACTATAGTGACTATGAATGGTTGAAAAGTTTGCCGTTCTAGAGTTGACTTTAAATTTTCGTCCTTTGCCTATTGTTTCATATTGTGATTTGGTAATATTGCTAATAACATTTCCGTAGTTGTCTATATAAATAACGCTCCCTATGATTTGGTTTCCCTCTTGATTTACGATAGGTCGAATGCCTCGAATTTCTTTAATGTTATCTATTTGTTTCCCTATTACTTCTAGGGTCCCTCCACGGGCAATGTGACAGGCCACTTTTACAAATACATCGAGTACAGGGAAATTGGTAATCATTCTATCATGAATATTGATCTCTACTATTTTTTCAGGATTAATTTCATTGGCAAGCATAGAGATAATACCATTATTAGCACATACAAAATAATGACCCTCTAATAAAACAGCAATATGTTTGTTTTCTGGATTGAGTTCACTATCAATGCCAATAATGTGAATAGTACCAGGAGGAAAGCTACTATATGCATTTTGTATAATATAAGCAGCTTCCATAATATGAAAAGGAGACACAGAATGTGAGATATCAACAATTTTCACATCTTCTAGTTCGCTATAAATAGCTCCTTTTACCGCGCCAGCAAAGTGATCCTTTTCACCAAAGTCTGTTGTAAGCGTGATTATGGGCATATATTATTGTTGATATTTTGTTGACAGTACTACTACAAAATTAAACTACTTTATGAATTCAAAAAACTATATTTACTCTAAGAATCAAGACTTATAAACATCTTTCATTATAATAATTAAATAGCTACGCTTTTGAACGAACTTATTATCGAACTCACAGAGATTAACCCAAGAGACTTTTTTGGGAATCAAAATGCCAATATAGATTTATTAAAAAAATACTTCCCAAAATTAAAGCTAGTTGCTCGTGGTAGTAAATTAAAAGCCTATGGTGATGAAGAAGTACTGGAAGAGTTTGATAAACGGATTACGATGTTATTAGATCACTTTGGAAAGTACAATAAAATTGATGAAAACGTGATTGAGCGTGTATTATCTAGTACCCATAAGTCTGATTACGAAACTTCTTCCAAAAGTGGTAATACATTGGTGCATGGTGTGAATGGTAAACTCATAAAAGCGCAAACAGCCAACCAGCGTAAATTGGTAGACTTATCAACAAAAAACGATTTGGTATTTGCTGTAGGACCTGCCGGAACAGGGAAGACTTACACAGCGGTTGCTTTGGCAGTAAGAGCACTAAAAGAAAAGCAAGTAAAACGTATTATCATGACACGCCCTGCGGTAGAAGCAGGAGAGAACTTAGGTTTTTTACCTGGGGACTTAAAAGAAAAACTTGATCCGTATATGCAACCTTTGTATGATGGATTACGCGATATGATTCCTGCTGAGAAACTAGACACATTTATTGAAAATGGTACGATACAAATAGCACCCTTAGCGTTTATGCGAGGTAGAACCTTAGACAATGCCTTTGTGATTTTGGATGAAGCTCAAAACACCACGCATGCACAAATGAAAATGTTTTTAACCCGAATGGGGAAAAGTGCTAAGTTTATGATTACAGGAGATCCTGGGCAAATAGATTTACCGCGTCGTGTTACTTCTGGTTTAAAAGAAGCCTTACTCGTTTTAAAAGATGTTGATGGCGTTGGTATGGTGCATCTTGATGATAAAGATATCATACGCCATAAATTGGTTAAAAAGATAATCTCTGCGTACAAAGGAATTGAAAATCTAGATTCTTAAATTTTCTTCTGAAATGTTATAAAAACGAACATTTGATTTATTTTTGCAGAACAATACGGCTAACAATACCATACCTATGAGCAATACCATTATAGCAACAGATTTTCATTTTCCAGGACAAAAAAATGTATACCACGGAAAAGTACGTTCTGTATATACATTAGAAAATAATCAATTATTAATGGTGGCCACAGACAGGTTGAGTGCCTTTGATGTGGTGATGCCCAAAGGAATACCCTTTAAGGGCCAAATCTTAAATCAGATTGCGACCAAGATGATGCAAGAAACCCAGGATTTAGTTCCTAATTGGTTAACGGCCATTCCAGATCCTAACGTAGCCATAGGGGAGGCCTGTGATCCTTTTAAAGTAGAAATGGTGATACGTGGTTATATGAGTGGACATGCTGCCAGAGAATATAAAGCTGGAAAACGAATCTTATGTGGTGTTGCTATGCCAGAGGGTATGATAGAGAATGGTAAGTTTCCATCACCTATTATTACACCAGCTACCAAAGCCGAAATGGGAGATCACGATGAGGATATCTCAAGAGATGATATCTTAAAGCGTGGTATTGTATCTGAAGAAGACTATACCGTACTGGAAGATTATACCCGTAAATTATTTCAACGCGGTAGTGAGATAGCTGCCAAAAGAGACTTGATTTTAGTAGATACTAAATATGAATTTGGAAAAACAAAAGACGGTACCATTGTATTAATTGATGAAATACATACACCAGATTCCTCTCGTTACTTTTATGCAACTGGTTATGAAGCGCGCCAAGAAGCAGGAGAAACACAGAAGCAATTATCTAAAGAATTTGTTAGACAATGGCTTATTCAAAATGTCTTTCAAGGCTTAGCTGGACAGACGGTGCCACACATGAGTGATGAATACATAGAAACCGTAAGTGAACGTTATATAGAATTATATGAGAATATTACAGGAGAAACGTTTGTGAAAGCTGATGTTTCTAATATAGATGCTAGAATAGAGGCTAATGTTGCTGCCTACTTTAACAACTAATTATTCTTTTATTATTTTAAATGTTATAGATTTATTTTGAGTAGCAATTTTTAATAAATAGATGCCCGAAATGAGCGAGCTTGTATTTATTCTATTTAAAGAATCTATAGGAAGTGTAATATGTTTTCCTAATACATCGTAAAGTATTATTGTGGCATTTTTTATAGAAGATTCTATTTCTAAGTAATCTTG
>JBNMOX010000031.1:0-8871 GCA_051275835.1 Patiriisocius sp. | reverse complement strand
TTTTAAGACAATCATTCAACGTAATGTGCGTTTAAGTGAAGCGCCTAGTTATGGGGAGAGTATCATTAGCTATGACGCAAGTAGTAAAGGAGCCAACAATTACCTAAGTTTGGCAGAAGAATTAATAGAGAAAAATAAATAAAAGTCAATCGCCTGGCGAATACAACATGGCTAAAGCAACAAAAAAACAAGCACTTGGACGTGGCCTTTCTGCACTACTGAAAGACCCTACCAATGATATTCAATCTGCCAATGATAAAAATGCCGACAAGGTTGTTGGTAACATTGTGGAGCTTGAACTTACTGCTATTGAAGTAAACCCTTTTCAGCCTAGAACCAGTTTTAATGAAGAATCACTTCGTGAATTGGCATCTTCTATTAAAGAATTGGGCGTTATACAACCCATTACTGTTCGTAAACTTGGTTTTGACCAATACCAACTGGTTAGTGGTGAACGTCGTTTTAGAGCCTCTGGATTAATTGGCCTTAAGACAATCCCTTCTTATATACGCATTGCCAACGATCAAGAATCTTTGGAGATGGCTTTGGTTGAAAATATTCAGCGTGAAGATCTAGATCCAATAGAAATTGCGCTCTCTTACCAGCGTCTCATCGAAGAAATTGATTTGACACAGGAAGAAATGAGCGAACGTGTTGGAAAAAATAGATCTACTATTGCGAACTATTTACGTTTACTAAAGTTAGATCCTATTATACAAACAGGCATGCGCGATGGTTTTATTTCTATGGGACATGGAAGGGCCCTTATTAATATTGATGAAACAGATGACCAGCTTGCTATCTATGAAAAAATACTAGAAAACAAACTATCTGTTCGTGATACAGAAGCTTTAGTTCGTAACATGAAATCGCCTGAAGCGACTTCTAAACCAGTTACTAAATCGCTTCCTAGTTATGCTACAGAAGCAAGAAAAGAACTTGCTGCAGCCTTTGACACCAAAATAGATGTCAAAATAAACAAAGCAGGAAAAGGACAATTTATTGTACCCTTTAAAAGTAAAGAAGATTTTGATCGCCTCCTGAAGCTACTCACTCGTGAAGTATAAACTCCGCTATATTATTTTTCTTATTGCAACAATTCCATTGTTTGCACAAAATGATAGTATCACTGTTTCAAAAGAAGTCAAAATAGTCATAGAAGATACCGTATTGCAAAAAAAGGAAGCCTATGATCCTTTGGCTCCTACTCGCGCTGCTTTCTACTCTGCAGCACTCCCTGGACTAGGGCAGGCCTACAATAAAAAATATTGGAAAATCCCTGTTATTTATGCAGGAATAGCTGCTGGTGTTTATTTCTATATTCAAAGTGATAATGATTATGATCGCTTTAGAGATGCATATAAACGTAGACTTGCGGGTTTTACAGACGATGAATTTTTTGGCACAGGAACTACCGCTGCCATTTCAAATGACAGACTCATAGACGCACAACGTAGTGCACAACGCAATAAAGATGTCAGTGTTATTGTATCACTTGTATTCTATTTATTGAATATAGTAGACGCAAATGTAGATGCACATTTAAGGCAGTTTGATGTAAGTGAAGATTTATCCATTACACCAAGACTAAACAAAACAAACTTTACGCAACCAAGCTACGGACTCTCCTTTAGATATACTATAAAATGAAAATAGCACTCTTAGGATATGGTAAAATGGGTAAAACTATAGAACGAATGGGCTTACAAAAAGGCCATGAAATAGTGTATACAAGCACTTCTTCTTCGCAAAGCGGAAACTTTAAAGATGCAGAAGTTGCGATAGAATTTTCTATACCAGAAATGGCTGTTACAAACATTACAAAATGTTTTGAAGCAGGAATACCTATTGTTTCTGGCACCACGGGTTGGTTAGCACATAAAAAAGACATAGAAAAAACCTGTCTAAAATGTAACGGAAGTTTCATCTATGCGTCAAACTTCAGTATTGGTGTTAATTTATTTTTTAATCTTAATGATTATTTGGCTAAATTAATGGAGCCTTGGAATGATTATGAAGTAGGCATAGAAGAAATTCATCATATGCAAAAGAAGGATGCCCCTAGTGGTACTGCCATTTCGTTGGCGGAAGATGTATTGCATTTTTCAAATAAAAAAAAATGGGTTTTAGATGATAATGAGCAAGATGCTATAATCATAAAAGCAATTAGAGAAGCAGATGTAAAAGGCACACATACTATTGCATATACATCAAACATAGATACTATTAGTATCAAACATGAGGCACATACCAGAGAAGGTTTCGCTAAAGGAGCTATTATCGCTGCAGAATTCCTTATCGATAAGAAAGGTATTTTCACCATGAAAGATGTATTAGGACTATAACTGTTATTGAGTAAAAATAAAATAACTCCTCTTGGAGTTTAGTGTTTCAGATAAAAAATAAAATATGAGTTTATCAGGTTGGTTACTATTCATTATTATCATTCAAGTAGTCCATTTTTTAGGTACTTGGAAGTTTTATGTTGCTGCAGGCAGAAAAGCATGGGAAGCTGCAATACCTGTTTATAATGCAGTGGTATTATTACAAATCTTAAAACGCCCTTGGTGGTGGACTTTATTATTGTTCATCCCTATCGTAAACCTAATTATGTTCCCAGTATTATGGGTAGAACTCTTAAATAGGTTTGGAAAAACAAGTATAGCAGATACGGTATTGGTTATTCTCACAGCTGGCTTGTATTTGTACTATATCAACTACACACAAGAACTCACCTATTTGCAAGATAACGACTTAAAGAAGCCAAATGGATTGGTGGAATGGATTGGATCTTTAGCCTTTGCTATTGTTGCGGCAACTATCGTGCATACCTATGTGATGCAACCCTTTGTAATACCTACTTCTTCCTTAGAAAAAACACTTTTGGTGGGCGATTTCTTATTTGTAAGTAAGTTTCACTTTGGTGCTAGAACACCTATGACGCCTATTGCAATGCCCATGATGCATGATGTATTTATTGGCACAAAGGCAAAATCGTATATCCCAAAACCACAAGCGCCAACGCTTAGATTACCAGGCTTTGAGGACATAGAACACAATGATATTGTTGTTTTTAACTTGCCAGTAGATGAATATGTAGACATTAGTTACTACAAACCTGAAGGACCACCGCCCAGTAATTATCAATTTAAACCCGTTGATAAAAAATCAAACTATGTGAAGCGTTGTGTAGGCATCCCTGGAGACTCCCTAGAAGTTAAAAATGGTTATGTATATATTAATGGAAAACAAAATGAGTTACCTGAGAGAGCTAAGCTACAATTTGTATATGAAATTAAATCAAAAAGTATTTTAGTAAAAGTTGATGCTCAAAAAAAATTAGTTCGAGAACCTAATCACTATATTGCAGATCGATATGACATTAGTGATATGCAGGCTATTGCTGTTGATAAAAACACAGGGGTCTATACCTATATAGCACATTTAACAGCGGAAGCATATCAAGGAATTAAAAACTATCCAGACGTTATAAGTGCAGAGAGATTGGTGGGTGAAAAAGGAGTGAATGATGCTGGTATTTTTCCTCATGCACCACAATACGCCTGGAACAATGACCAATTTGGACCTATTTACATTCCTGAGGCAGGCAAGACTGTCGCTATTAATTCAGAGAGTATTCCTTTTTATAAGCGTATTATAGAAGTCTATGAAGGGAGCGAAATAGGGATTGACAATACCATAACACAAAATGGAACTACCGTATTATTAAATGGCGCCCCTATTACAGAATATACCTTTAATATGGATTATTATTGGCTGATGGGAGATAACCGAAACAACTCTCAAGACGCACGTTCTTGGGGCTATGTACCTATGAATCACGTTGTAGGAAAACCAGTGTTTGTATGGATGAGCTTTAATAATAAAGCCAAAGGCTTGTTAAATAAAATACGTTGGGAACGCTTCTTTACAACCGTAAGCGGGAAAGGAGAAACAACTTCCTATTTTATTCCATTTTTACTACTACTTGCAGGATGGATTGGTTTCCGTCAGTTTCAAAAAAGAAGAAAGAAGGCATAAGTAAACGTGGAACAACATATTCTTATATATCCAACCTACCTTCCTTCTATCGCAACGATGGTAGCGATAGCAAAGGCACATAAGATTAGCATAGAAGTTGAGGATAATTATCAAAAACAAACCTATAGAAACAGATCCTATATTGCCCATAGCAATGGCAAATTATTACTCAATATTCCTATAAGACACTGCAAAGAAGCCTTACATCAGAAGTCAAAAGATGTAGTTCCCGAAAATAATTTTCCATGGTTAGCCGAACATTGGAAATCGATACAAACGGCCTATAGAACATCTCCGTATTTTGAATATTATGAAGATGATTTGGCACCGCTTTTTGAAAATCCCGTTGTAAAACTACAAGATTTTAATATTAAAATTTTAGAAACAGTACTTGCGCTTGTAGGCCTAGAAACAGTATTTCACAAAACAACAACCTATCACAAAGAAACTACATTACAGGATATGCGCCACTTGGCTATTTGCAAGAAAGAGCCTAGCTATAAATTTGCGACCTATCATCAAGTATTTGAAGGGAACCATGGATATATTAGTAATCTATCTATTATTGATTTACTGTGCAATGAAGGACCCAATACATTACATTATTTAGAAAGTCAATCCCTATAAAGAGAGATATTATTTTATACCTAAAACAGCTGTTATTGGAAAATGATCGGAAAAAGTTTCATCTATTGTATCAAAATCTAACACCTCTAATGTTTCTGAAGTTAAAATATAATCAATCCGCATAGGATAGGAATCAAACCTAAAAGTGGTGCCAATGCCATTTCCTTTTTCAACAAAAGCGTCTTTCATACCTTCTTGCAACTTACTATATATATAAGAAAATGCAGTATTATTGAAGTCTCCTGCCAACACAACAGGGTATTTTGAGTTGTTCATATGTGTTAAAATGACTTCAACTTGTTCCTGTTGTATTTCAAATCTTTTTTCAGTTCTTCGCAATAATTTTTCCTTGTCCTGAACTTGTAAAGATTCTACTGAAGGTATAATTCCTAATGATTTTAAGTGCACGTTATACAAACGTATGGTATCGCTCTCCTTTATTATATCTGCAAACAAGCTATTATTGTATGAATACTTAAAATCAAATGCACCCTTATTAATAAGTGGATATTTAGAAAAAATAGCATGTCCTAGACCTACTTTAGTGTCTTTAAAATGAATATATGAATACGGATACTCAGGGAATTTCTGTGTTGCGTCTCTATAATATTCCTGAATAAAAATAACATCCGGTTCTGCTATTTTTAAAGTATTGTTCAGTACTTCAGAAATATGAGTAGCATTTACATCTTTTTCGTAGGCATTAAATAAACGTACGTTATAACTTAAAACAGAGATCGTATTTCGATAATTAGAAGCATCCTCTTTGGTTGAAAATTTATAAAATGGATTAAAAAAGAAGTAGGCTGCAAGTAACATCACGGCAGATAACATCCACTGTTTTTTTAACTGTAACAACCAATATAAACCAAACAAAAAAGTCAGGAAAATAAGTGGCGATACGGTAAGACTTAGTAAGGAAATGGTTGGGGATGTTTTTGGAGGGATAAAGGGCAAAACAAAAGAGACCAATAGAAGCAGCGCAATAATACTATTGCACCAAAAAATAATCTTCCCCAAGAATGATAGCTTTTTCAAAAATGTGTTTTATTATCCGTTTCCAGCTTTAAACAGAAAATCCTTCTCTGCCTTGGTTAAGCTTTCATAACCACTTTTCCCTATCTTATCTAAAATCGCATCTACTTTCATTTGACGTTCATCCTTAATACCACTTGCAGGCTTTTTAGAAGCTTTATTAGGTGACTTATGTACTTTTTTAAAAGGTTTCTCTTTTCTAGTGGTAAAGAAACCTCCTGCCCAATCTAAAATTTTTTCAAACCAAGCCCCTATATCCTTTCCTTTTGTTAATTGTGTTGCATAGAAATAGCCAAAAATAGCACCTCCAATATGGGATAGCATTCCACCAGCATTGGTTCCTGTTCCTAAGCGTACCAAATCCAACAAAAACAATCCTAATACCAATTGCCAAAGCTTAATTGTCACCATAAAAAAACGAAAGGAGATATTAGGCGAATAGGTCCCAGCAAATACCATTAATGCAGATACTGAAGCCGAAGCACCTATTAAAGAACCTGATGTGCTCTTGAAAACAGGAAATAGGTTATAGCCAACTACAAATAATAATCCTCCATACAAAGCTCCTAATAAGTACATGGTAAGAAAACGTTTTTCACTAAAGAGGTTTAAAATAAATCTAGAAAAGAAATGTAACCACAGCATATTAAATAAAATATGCCAAAAATCACCATGCAAAAAACTATAGGTTAAAATTGACCAAGGTTGCATTAGAACTTCTAAAGGCTCTTCTGGCAACCATAACCATTGCATCAATACACCTCTGTCGATATTAAACAAAAATGAACTAATAGAAAACGCTAAAAAGATAATGACATTAATCACGATCAATTTAATCGCAATATTCTGCGTTTTAAATGTATAAGCTAAACTTTGTCCTTGCATAGGTTAATCCCAACGGGTGTTATTTAAATCGTTCTTCTTCCAATAATATGCCATGATAAAGCCAAACAATGCTCCACCAATATGTGCCCAATTTGCAATATTTTGACCAAACAAAGAAAAACCTGTAAGACCAGAAAATAAATCCATAAGCAATAGTGCAGGAATAAAATACTTTGCCTTAACTGGGACAGGGAGAAATATCAACATTAAACCAGCATTAGGATAGGTCAACCCAAAGGCTACCAAAATACCAAATATGGCTCCAGAAGCTCCCACAGCCGATGTGTTATACGCCACTGCAGCATTTTTAACACTCTCTATAGCAACTCCTTCAGGCAAGGATACGCTAAACTCTCCATTTAAACTTGTATAAACCTGCCTCCAAATATCTTGCATCATTTCAAAAAACTCGGCCTTTTCCATACCCGCATTCAACGCTATATCCATTGCACTATGCACTTGATAATACCCTACCAATGAATGAATAAATGCAGCTCCTAAGCCAGCAGAAAAATAGAAAAATAAAAACTTTTTTTGCCCCCATTGTGCTTCCATAGCAGAGCCAAACATATACAGACCAAACATATTGAAGACGATATGCATCAAGCCATTTCTATCGTGCATAAACATGTGTGTTATTGGCTGCCAGATTTGAAAATCAGGATGTTCGAAATAATATAATGAAAACAAGCGATACGCAACATCACCCAAAAACATGGAGCCTGCATAGACTATCACATTAATAATGATTAGTATTTTAACGGTATCTGTTATTTTTCCCATAGTTAATCCCTCTTCAAAAGGGTGATTTTTTAATAATTACATAAACTTTTTATCTAGATCATACGCATCTAGCGTAATAATCACAGGCTTATTGGACGGCGAAATACTAGGTTCTTTACACATAAACAATTGGTTTACCAAATGCTCTCTTTCCTGACTGTTCAAAGACACGCCCGTTTTTACCGCCATACTTTTCGCCATAGATCTAACTAACAAATCATTTTGACTAAAGCCTGCATCTGGAACTTCATCGATAATATCCTGTATAAGTTGCTCCAAGACAATACTTGCTTGGCTTTCTACCAAGGCAACTGGAATACCACTAATAGACACCTTCTCTTCTCCAAAGGTTTCAAAAACAAATCCAGTATGCTCTAACTGCTCTTGTATTTTTTGAAGTATTTTCATATCAGGTATAGAGAAATGCATCTCGAGTGGAAATAACAACTGTTGACTCACTGCCTGTTGCAATGTAATGTTTTTAAGTAATTCTTCATACAATACACGTTGATGTGCCAGGTGTTGATGTATGATCATCATCCCACTTTTAATAGGACTAATAATGTATTTATTCTGTAACTGAAATGTAAGTTGTTTGTTGATTGTGCTATCGTCTTCAAATAAGGTCCCTGTTACTTCGTCACTTTCAAACGTGAGATGTGTTTCTGGAGTATGTTGTGATGCAGGAATTTCCTCATCTTTTAAACCTACATACAAAGACTCCCAATGTGCTGTTTTTTTCTCTCGCTTAAATGGGAAGTTAATATTCTTTTGTTTGGGTTCTGGGCTAAACGGATTAAAACTTCTATCAACCTCAATGGTTGGTGCCACGGGTGACTTGTTAGCATAGTCATACGGTGTGTCTAGAGCACTTTCTCTATTAAAATCAAGTACCGGTGCAATACTAAATTGCCCCAAGCTATGTTTCACTGTAGCACGAAGCATCGCATATAAAGCATGCTCATCATCAAATTTAATTTCGGTTTTGGTGGGATGTATATTTATATCAATAGATTTTGGGTCTACTTCTAGAAATAGAAAATAGCCTGGATGCACTCCATTTTTAATTAATCCCTCAAAGGCTGCTTGTACAGCATGATTGAGATAGGCACTTTTAATAAAACGATTGTTCACAAAAAAGAACTGTTCACCCCTACTCTTTTTAGCAAAATCGGGCTTTATTACAAAGCCGTCAATTTTTAAAATATCGGTAGTTTCTTCCACAGGAACCAACTTCTCTTTGGTTTTATTTCCGAAGATATTTACAATACGCTGCCGTACATTACTTTCGGGTAAATTAAATACAGGAGTCCCATTATGTAACAGCGTAAATGCAATGTTTGAATGTGCGAGTGCTACTCGATGAAACTCGTCTATAATATGGCGTGTTTCAACGGTGTTAGATTTTAGAAAATTTCGTCTGGCAGGAATATTAAAAAACAAATTCTTAACAGCTATGGTTGTACCGCTCGGGACTACAGTAGGTTCTTGTGTGATTAC
>JBNMOX010000030.1:0-8882 GCA_051275835.1 Patiriisocius sp. | reverse complement strand
CTTTAAAAAAAATGCAGAATACGAGAAAAGTTTTTTCGATAAACCGTTTGAAGTTTTCAGTAGTTTAAGTCAGGCCATTGCTTGGGTACACAAAACAATTGAAGAGGTTTAATGGATAAAAAAAGCATACAATATAGAATAGAAGAAGAACTAGCCAAAACAAAAGTTCTCCTTGTTCAATACAAAGAATTAACCAAACCTATTGCACCAGAAAATGCAATTGGAAGAATTTCTAGAATGGATGCTATTAATAATAAAACCGTCAATGAGGCTGCCCTAAGAAAAACTCAACAGAAATACAAAAACCTGGAAATAGCACTTTCAAATATTGATGATGTTACTTTTGGAATTTGCCGCAAATGCAATACCCCTATTCCGGAAGGTAGAATTTTATTAATGCCACAAGCCACAAGCTGTGTGCATTGTGCTTCTTAAAACAATAAGTCACTATCTACAGAAAAACTTTGTAAAAAAGCTACGGTAGCATGAATATCATCTGCCAGTAACCTATCTTCTTCTACAAAAGGAACTACCTCTCTATAGCTTGAAATAAATGATTCTATAAAGGGAGATGATTTTTTATCTCTAAACGCTAAAGCTTGTGAAGCATTCATTAACTCAATTGCTAATATGGTCTCTATATTATCAACAATACGTAAACATTTTGTGGCACCATTCGCGCCCATACTTACATGATCTTCCTGCCCATTTGAAGAAACAATTGAATCTACAGATGCTGGAGTTGCCAATTGCTTATTCTGGCTTACAATACTAGCCGCTGTATATTGCGGTATCATAAAACCACTATTTAAACCTGGATTATTTACCAAAAATGCTGGTAAGTCACGTAAGCCAGAAACTAACTGGTAGGTTCTTCTTTCTGAAATATTACCTATTTCACACATAGCTATACCCAAATAATCTAAGGCTAGCGCTAGTGGCTGACCATGAAAATTTCCGCCAGAAATAATTAAATCCTCTTCAATAAAAATATTCGGATTATCGGTTACTGAGTTTATCTCGGTCTTAAATGTTTTGTGTACAAACCGAATGGTGTCTTTGGTAGCACCATGCACTTGTGGAATACATCGAAACGAATATGGATCTTGTACATTCTTCTTTTCTGCTGCACCCAACTCACTGTTTTCTAAAATTTCATTAATCCGTTCAGCCGTTTTTACTTGTCCCCTATGTGGTCTCACCAGATGCACCAAAGCATTAAAAGGACTCATATTACAATCAAATGCATCAATTGAAACCGAACTAATAACATCTGCCAAATAGGAATACTTATAACTTTTCAGTAATAAATGCACTCCATAAGCACTCATAAACTGAGTTCCATTTAACAAAGCCAATCCTTCTTTAGCTTGCAATGTAATAGGTTCCCAATTATAATCTACCATAACTGTAGTCGCTAAAACCATCTCGTCTCCTATCCAAACATCCCCTTTACCTAATAATGGTAAAGACATATGCGCCAAGGGGGCCAAATCTCCAGAAGCGCCTAGACTTCCCTGAGTATACACTACAGGAATAATATTGGCGTTATACATGGCAACCAATCGTTCAACCGTTACTAATTGCACACCACTATAACCATAACTTAAAGATTGTATCTTAAGGAGTAACATTAATTTAACAATGGCCCTGGGCACATATTCTCCAGTACCACAAGCATGTGACATCACTAAGTTTTCTTGAAGCTTAGAAAGGTTTTCTGCTGAAATTTTAACATTACACAAGGATCCAAAACCTGTATTGATACCATAGATAGGCGTGTCATTGTTTTTAATCTTTTCGGAAAGAAAATCAAATGATTTATTAATGTTACCGATAGCTTCTTCAGAAAGCGCTAATTGTTTTTGATTATCAATAATATCTTTAATGACAGATAGATCTAACAAAGAGCTACTTATATAATGTGTTTCGGTCATGGTTGTTTGGTTGTTTGGTTGTTTGGTTGTTTGGTTGTAAACAACAAAAATACAATATATGTCGTTGTATAACTAACAGAAATACCTCATAAATTCGGTATAATTATTTGTATATTTCGACCCTATTTAAAAAAATGAAAATGAAAAAAACAATCACACTTGCAGCCCTAGCATTACTTGTTGCTTGCCAAGAAGAAGCTCCTAAAGACTTTGTTACCTTCTCTGGAAAAATAACCAATAATACGGCAGACTCTATTAAGGTTGTAAATAGAAATTATTCTAAAACGATTGCTGTAGCTAAAGATGGAACCTTTAAAGACACCCTAAAAATTGCTGATGGTGTCTATTATTTTGACACCGGAGATGAAGCAACACCGTTATACCTTAAAAATGGTTTTGAAATTGACATGGCAGTAGATATCAAAGAATTTGATGAAACAGTTGTTTATACTGGAAATGGCTCACAAAACAGCACATATTTAGCATCCAAAACTTTGTTTGAGGAAACATTATTTGAGGAAGATTTTGGAAGCCTAAACATGGCAGAACTAGAAGCTAAGATTGGAGATATGACCACCGAAATGACAGGTTTTATCGATTCTCAAAAAGGTATTGACCCCGATCTTATCACCAATGAGAAAGAAAATCTTACAGGAATGATGGAATCATTCAAAAGCTATTATGGAGAGATGATTGCACTTCGTGTAGACATGCCAAAAGGATCACCTTCTCCTACCTTTGAAGATTTTGAAAACATAGACGGAAGCAAGACATCTTTAGCAGACTTAAAAGGTCAAAACGTATACATTGATATATGGGCCACTTGGTGTGCACCTTGTAAAGCAGAAATACCTGCGCTAAAGCAATTAGAAAAAGACTACCACGGCAAAGACATTGCTTTTGTAAGTATGTCTATTGATGATGACAGATCACACGGTGGTTCCTGGGATAAAGCGAAAGAAGACTGGCAAGCCATGGTAAAAGATATGGAATTAGGTGGTATTCAAATCTACGCTCCTAAAGGATGGAAAACCAAATTTGTAGAAGACTACAGAATTAAAGGTATTCCTCGTTTTATATTGATAGACAAAGATGGAAATATAGTAGACCCAAGCGCACCAAGACCAAGTGATGATGGTATACGTGCTGCTATTGATGCTTTAATTTAGTATTCAGTAAGATACTGTTGCATTAATAAAAGTAAAAGCCCTTTCAAAATGAAAGGGCTTTTACTTTTATCGTATTTTTTATTAATACCGCTAAGATAACAGAATCCTAAGCTTGCTCTTCCGGCGCCGGAGGCACTTCATCTTTTCTAAACAATTCCAAAAAGGCATCCCCTAGATAATCTAATAAATCACTCGCCATCATGGCTTCAAAGCCTAATTGAGCCGAGGCTATATTTCCAGCACTACCATGTAAGTAAATACCAAATACCGAGGCCATCAATGGATCATATCCTTGAGACACTAAACCCGTAATAACACCACTCAATACATCCCCATTTCCAGCAGAAGCCATACCCGGGTTTCCTGTAGTATTGACATACATTTCATCTCCAGAGATGGTCATCGTATTTGCGCCCTTAATGATAATAATAACATTGTATTTTTTAGAGAAAGCTTTGGTCTTTTCTATTTTATCATAATCGTTATCCCAAGCACCAATTAGTCGTTCTAATTCACCAAGATGTGGCGTTAAAATGGCACTTTGTGGAATCAGTTTTAATAAAGTTTTTGTCTTAGCAATGCAGTTCAATGCATCTGCATCAAGTAAAATTGGACAGGCTACCTTCTTTAATAATCCACGTAGTGCTGTTACCGCTTCTTTTCCATTTCCCATCCCCATTCCTACAGCCATAGCATCTGGCATAAAACCATAGGTTACTTTGGTAATAGTTTTTGGATTTACATCAGTAAGTACCATTGCTTCTGGCACGGTGGTTTGCATAATTTCATAACCACACTCGGGTATAAAAGCTGTTACTTTCCCAGCCCCAATACGCATTGTAGCCTTTGTACTTAAGGTAGCTGCTCCCATCATTCCATAACTTCCAGCTACAATTAAAGCATGGCCAAAATTTCCTTTGTGTGCATACTTATTACGTTGTTTATAAAACTGTTGTGCTTCAGGTTTGGAAACTACATCTGCGAGCGCTGTTACGCTATGCATATATTCTGGATCCAGGCCTATGTCTACTATTTCAAAAAAAGTAACATAGGGTCCAGATTCTGGGAGAAAGAAAGATAGTTTAGGAGTTTGAAATGTCAAGGTATGATTAGGCCTTACAATAGCCTCATGATCTTCAATAGGTTTTTCTGCAAATAAACCACTAGGCATATCAATAGAAAGTGTAAAAGTCTTACTATTATTAATGTACTGAATTAATGATTTTACCCACCCCTCTGGAGGGCGATTAAGACCAATACCAAAAAGTGCATCTATTACAATATCTTGCAGGGCTATTTCAGGGAAGTCATTCTCACAAGTCATTAATTGTGGCCAATCTTTGGTGGTGTTTTTATACCGATCATAATTGGTTAAAAAGCTTGGTGAACGTTTATCACTAAAATTTGCAACGTAACTTTTTACGATATACCCATTTTCTATAAGCAAACGACCCAATGCTAAGCCATCTCCTCCATTATTACCAATACCACAAAAGATGTGAATAGGTACTTGAGCGCCTTGCATACGCTGATGTAACCAGCTGAATATTTGTGTAGCCGCACGCTCCATTAAATCTACCGAGCTGATATTTTGTTTCTCGCTAGTAATCTTATCGGCTTCGTATAGTTGTTGAGAGGATAATATCTTCATGTTATGGGATGTTCTTTTTTTTATAAAGGTAGCAGAAATTTTACGTTGAGTAAATAGATTCTATCTAGAAATTGACAGCAAAACATCGCTTTCAGAACACGTGTTTCTTAGCGTTTTTATAATTGCTTAGTGTTTGGCTGTATGTTTTTTTTCAAAATTATCTTTCGTTAATTCCCAACGATTCACTTCTTGTTCAAAATTTGAGGCACCTGGAATGGTACTGTATTTCTTTATAAAATTAAATCCAACGCTTGCTAAGGTTCTGTTTGGCGCAGCATTTAAGGCATAAGGTTCACAAATCAGTTTTTTAATAGCTATGTTTTTAAAATAAAAAGGAAGGGACCGTGTAACTAACTCCGTTCCGATTCCCTTTTTGCTGTTAACAGATTTCCATAGATGTAAGTGCATCGTTGCTTCTTTGCCTAGCACGATTCTGTTTACACTTGAATGCCCTATTTGCTTGCCGTCTAGTTCCCAAATTAAAGCATAAGATTTTTTGTCTGGTATAGCATGACTGTTTTGCTCCTTCAGCATTGCAATTATCGCATTTCTTGTAGGAAGTTTGTTTAAATCAACGCCCATATTTACTAAAAAATCATCGTCAGATTTAAGCCAATAATCAGCAATGAGATCAATATCCTTTAATTGAATTTCTCGTACCCCTACGTTAAATGTATCTTTCATATTTTAAGTACTGAAATTTTAAACAAACCATCTATAGAAAGCTTGCTAGAATACTCCTAAATAAGTCTAGAAAAACAATTAATGATTTAGTGTTTCTATTCTATTTTAATCTTGATACGCTCCAGAAGAGTATGTCAGTTCGTAACTATGTGTATAAATTTCAAATACGATTCCGAATGGATCTTGAACATAGACCATTTTATACGGTTTTTCATTAGGATAATACTCTCTAATAGGCATTCTTTGTTTTCCTCCGTATTCCACAATCTTTTTAGTCAAATTTTCAATATCTGGGTCTTGAACACAAAAATGAAAAAGTCCTGTGTTAAATGGATTAAAATCCGGTGCTTCTTTAACTCCATTTGGAAAAGAAAATAATTCAATTCCAATTCCATCAGAAGTTGACAAATGAGCAATTTCAAAATACTCCCAATCATTACCAAAAACATCAATACACATTTGCCCAATGGCTGTATCATTCTCCTTTTCAACTCTTGATGGCGCCATAATTACGTACCAGCCCATCACTTCTTCATAAAATTCAACCGCTTTTTGAATGTCTGGAACCGTAATTCCGATATGTGAAAATGATTTAGGATATTTAACTTTATTCATAATATCTATATTTTAAAAGTATATACAATGCATTTATAAATGGGTCTCGTAAGTATTCAGACCATAAGCCATTAACGAAGTGCAGGTGCCTTAATTAGTGAAAAAAAAATTCGCACATGAAATAAAACTACTTCTACCAAAAATAAGTAAAATTGTGAACCAAAAGAACTACTACTTTCTTTTTTCGGCACATACTTTTATCAAAAAATTGATTACTGCGCTTACTCCAACCAAGCCATTTAGGGAATCTTTATTTTGAAACTTCTACATGGGTATAAAAAAACACCCAAAGGATTACTTGGGTGTTTTTTTTAAAATATTAAAAGGAATGAACCCCTATATTTCTGGTTGCTAGTACGCCCAATAAAAACCTATTCCCAATGAAACATGTTGTAGGGTATCGATACGAAGATCATCGTTATTATTAGTAGCATAACTATACGCAGCATACGCCTGTACTCCTTTGCTACTATCTATTTCATACTGAACGCCTAATTCAGGTCTTGCTAAAAATCCCCAATTTGTTTCTTGGACAACATAAATATTAAAGAATGCTTCTTGTTGTGAATACATCGTACCTAATCCTAAACCTGCATAAGGTTTAAAACTGGAAGATTGATTTAAAAAGTAATACCCATTAACCGTAACAGGAATTTCAAAAATGGTACGTATCATGTCGGTAAATATTGCTTGGGAACCGTCGGGAGTTTCATATCATTGCTGATCTACTTTTTGTTGATATGAATTCCAACCTATTGAAATACCCCAGGCCCAATTAGCGTCTACAAATTTTCTATATTCAAAACGAAACCCACTAAAACTAGTTTCATCTACAAAATCAGAAGTAGGAAAAGCAATATCCCAGCTAACCAAAAATTGGCTTTTATTAAAATACGAGGCTGCTGTGTTTTCGTCTTGACCAATAGCCGTTGCACAAAAAATAAGGCCTATAACAAGTGTATATATGTGTTTTTTCATGGTGTTTAGTTTTGTTGTAAGTAAGGTGATTGATCATACGCCTGGTCAATACCCTTAAGCGCCTTGTCTACATTGCTAGCGTCACTGCTGCTTAAAACTCCGAACAAGGTTCCAGTCCAAACTGCATTTAAATTTGTAGTGGTATCTGTGTCTTTTAGGTCAATCATATCGATGGTAAGACTTCCCGTGTTAAAAGTATAATACCCACAGTAAGGATAATAATAACCGTAACCAGGATATCCCCAATATCCGCCACCCCAGTAACCAGAGTAACCACCCCACCATCCAGTACACAAACCACCAACGTTTGTAATTTGAATTATCGCTGGTATCACTCCCAAATAAGGGTTTTCATCTCGTTCTACGAAAGTATACCCTAGACTATTCAAGTTTTCTTTAATCTTATTGACGATTTTAAGGGCGTCTACTCCTACTACAATAGAATCATTCCTATTGTCAGTAATATTTGGGATGGTATCAGAGATGTGATACGTTTTATAGGTTTGAAAATCAGCTTTCAAATCTCTATCGGTTGCCACGACCAAATCTGAAGACAGGCTATTGGTATCTGGGTCTTCATAACAAGAAGTTGCCAAGGCAGCGATTGCTAATAAAGCAATTAACCTACGTTTTTTCATAACGTATTTTTTTTATTAAAACATGGTATAGCATAGGCTTATAAAACTATAAGCTAGCACCTTTTTTTTACCAGCCGGGAATATAAAAAATGTTTGTTCAGATTTCAAAATATTTTAGTGCTTAAATAAAGTAGATAGGGTCCCTATTTTACACTCTCTGCTATAAATCATACCCCCATCCTTGCTAAGAAACAAGCTTTATCCGCTACCAATACTAAAACATTAAAAAAATGACTTATTTTCAAGGCCTCAGAATGGGCCATAATTGTACTATCGTGCAGTTATTTACCTGGCCCAAAATTCTTTTTCTGAAACGTCTGTAATTCTTTTTCCATCATACATACTGATACCTTTCCAAGTGCAAAACCACACCTGTCCTTTTTGATCAGTATAAATACTTTGAACCCCATTAGAAGTCAAGCCGTCTTCTGTAGTGAATTTAGTGAAATTAGTCCCATCATACCGGTACACGCCAAATTTCTCTGCCGAGAACCAAACATTCCCATTGGCATCTTCAGAAAAGTTGTACGTTTCAATGCCTTCAATAATGCCTTCTTTTGTAAAATTTCTAAAAGATGTTCCGTCATATTTACTTACACCTCCATAAAAAGTGCCTATCCAAATATTCCCTTGGCTATCTTCAAAAATATCGCCTATATTATTATCTGGCAGACCATTTTCTTTGGTGTAGAATTCAAAAGATGTTCCATCAAACTTGGTAATTCCGTAGCCATCTGTCGCAAACC
The DNA here is from genome assembly GCA_051275835.1 of Patiriisocius sp. GTDB lineage: Bacteria > Bacteroidota > Bacteroidia > Flavobacteriales > Flavobacteriaceae > Patiriisocius. The sequence goes on along the minus strand of JBNMOX010000030.1, from coordinate 464 downwards.
AAACATGGCCTTTTGTATCTATCAAAATATCACCGATCCTATTTTCAGACAATATCGATTGTGGATCAATTACTTTCGCTTTGGGGACAATAAATGGTTCAAATCGTGTTCCGTTAAATTTACTAACACCCGCTATAGATCCTACCCAAACAATGCCATCGTTATCAATAGGCATTCCCCAAATTTCGGTATCTAATAAACTTACTTCTGTTGCATAGTTTGAAAATGTAGTTCCATCATACACTGCCAAACCACACCCTCCCAATACTGTCTTCTGCAATTTTTCTAATAGCAGTTCCTATACCGTCTTTTTTTGTAAATTCCTCCAGTCTTTTTCGATCATAACGAATTAAGCCATCTCCGTTAGTTCCGAACCAAAAAACTCCCTTGCTGTCTTGATACATCGTTCTTACAAACTGACTCACTAACCCGTTTAAGTTTGAATGTATTTGTGGAAACATCGT
>JBNMOX010000029.1:0-8974 GCA_051275835.1 Patiriisocius sp. | reverse complement strand
GTATATTAAAAAACCCAGCTAGTGTAAGTAGCTGGTTTTTTTAATACATTTTTATTAGTTCTTTTTATTCATTAAAGAAAGCAAGTCTACATCGTTTCCAAGCAAAACTTCTGTTGGATTAATACGACCTTCTAAAGAATCATTTTCCAGTTTTAAAACCCCACGAGGGCATACTGCAGAACAAATCCCACATCCTACACAAGAACTACGTACAATGTTTTCGCCTTTTTGTGCATAGGCACGAACATCAATACCTTGCTCGCAATACGTAGAGCAGTTTCCACAAGAAATACATTGACCTCCATTGGTAGTAATTCTAAACTTTGAAAATAAGCGTTGTTGAATCCCCATAATTGCTGCCATCGGGCAACCCATACGGCACCAGACCCTGTTTCCTAAAATAGGGTAGAAGCCAGTTCCTATAACCCCAGAAAAGATAGATCCAATTCCAAAAGCATAGAAGCTTCGTAAGGCTCCATCAAAACCATATATATTCTCATTTAAACCAAAAGAGAAATACTTGGCATTGATTTGTAGTCCGTTTAAATCTACAAAACCAATAAGTAAAAGAAATCCAAGAGTCAATGCAAAGAAACCTACAGCGCCTTTTATTGCGCCTTTGTTAAGTTCATGTCTTTTGTAGTACAACACTCCTCCAAAAACCAAGGTTAAAAAGGTGCCAACACTTATGAGAAAGGCGCTTTTTGTAAACCAATATTTTGAGGAATCGTAGCCCAAGTAAGTGGATATAGTAGCCACTGTCATAACAACAGAGAATACCAATACTGCGTTGATCATCCAGCGTTCTAGTTTCCACGCTTTCATGCCTTTGTCGCTTAAGTGACGGAAGGAATCTCCAGCAGTTTCAGCCAATCCTCCACATCCACATACCCAAGAACAATACCAACGTTTACCGTATTTATAGGTAAGCCATGGCGATACAACAAAGACCATGAATACTCCAAGAATTAAAAAGAATAAACCAATAGTTTGTGCATTGATAAATTGATCTACACGCCACTGCTCAAAAGCATAGTAATTTAGTGGCCACATATTTTTTAAATCATTATAGGGTAATGAAAAGGTATCTGAGTTTAAGCGTGCCATCAATTCTGGAATAACAAAAGCAAAGGCAGTTTGAAAAAACATCACACTCGCGGTGCGTAATTGCTCGTATTTATTGTGTTTGTATTTTAGTAGAAACTTAACTCCAAAAGAGATAATAGCTACGGTGTATAAGGTGCCATAGACAAACCATTGGCTGGCAGGATTGCCACTCATGAGCCTACTTAAAGGGTCAAATAAGCCAACCAATCCTGTGTTGGCTCCATCGATCCCTTGTCCTAATCCTAAAAGCTCGGCAAAAAAGTAGAGTACAATATAAAAACCTGTAAGTGCTACTCCTGCAATCCATGCTAAGACACCCCGAGATGACATAGATTTAAACCAAACACCATCATTTTTAATGCCCTCTAGTTTGTGGTCATAGGCTCCTTTTGCAAAGGTTATGATCCCCCCTATAATGGCTAGTAATGAAATACTAAGCCAAACTCCTTTGTTAGGGAGATTGACATTAAAGGCTGCTAATATCAAAATAAATAGGCCGGAAATACCAATAAGAACCCCTATTTTTTGTTTTGTGTTGAGGCTTTTAGGAGGTTGTCCCGTTAATGCCATGTTTCTTTCTATAGCCATGATTTATGTGTTTGTAGTTTGGTGCTTTTGAAAAGCTACTATTATTTCTTTTTCAAAATGTTTGAAGAATTCAGGATCAAAATTGGCCTCCTTTAGATTGTTTAATACAAAATCTGTAGTACGTTCTTCTGTGAGCCAGCGATCAAATACTTCATGTCGCATCCGAATGCCAAAGGTGTTAATGCCTATAAACGTTCCATTGGTTGCGTTTGTATTAATAGTAATGCATTTTGTGTCGTCTTCATGTTTCCAATGAAAGTGTGTTTCGTTTTCTCTTGGTGCAGAGAAGACCCACCCATAGGTTTGATATTCTATATCCAAAAATTTGGCACTGTTAAACCAATGTCCGGGTTTGTACGTTGTAGGATTTCCACACAATGTTTGTGCTACTGTTTCGCCCATCATACGGCCAGTATACCAAACAGCTTCTATAGGTCTTCGACCATTAATGCCTTCGTGTTGTTCTGCACAATCGCCAATAGCATAAATATCTTTAATATTAGTTTCTAGCATAGGGTTTACCTTAATCCCTCTACCTAGTTCAATACCACTGTCTTTTAAAAAATTGATATTTGGAGATACACCAGCAGTAAGACCTACTACATTACAAGGAATTTCTTCTCCTGTTTCTGGAACAATAACGGCTCGTGCTCTTCCGTTTTCATCGGCTACTATTTCTTTGAGGTTTTGTCCTAAACGTAAATCGATGTGGTGTTTTTTAATATGGCGATTTAGCATCTCGCTTTCCCCAGCGGGTAATACTCCATTCCAAAAACTAGTTTCACGTACTAAAAAGGTAACAGGGATATCACGACTTCGAAGCATCTCTGCCATTTCAATTCCAATTAATCCACCGCCCACAATAACGGCTCTGTTGCAAATAGTTTTGTTAGGAGCATTTTGTTCTAATGCATCAAGGTCTTGTTTTGAATATAGTCCTTGAACGCCTTCTAGGTCTTGTCCTGGCCAGCCAAATTTGTTAGGCTTCGATCCTACGGCAAGAACTAATTGGTCATATTGCATAGAATCTCCATCATTGAAGCGTAGTGATTTATTAGCGTGATTTACCGTTTTTACAAAAGCCCTTTTAAGGTTAATACGATTTTTCTTCCAGAAATAATCTTCATATGGTTTGGTATGCTCATATTTCATATGCCCCATATACACATACATTAAAGCAGTGCGTGAGAAAAAGTGATCTGTTTCTGCAGAGATAATGGTTATTTGATGGTCGCTTAATTTTCGAATGTGCCGGGCTGTGGTAACGCCAGAAATTCCGTTTCCAATAATGACAATATGCTTCATATTTGTTTGGATTGGTTATAAAATAGTTTTTTGTTTCTCCACTGAAGCTTCAAGCGAAACCTGTGATGAAAAATGAAAACTATCGAATAGTGTGTCGCTCATCAAGGTACAACCTTTCCATAAAATTTTTAAATATTGATTTTTAATTTTTTCAATTCGGGAAGTATTGTTATTACTGGATTTTGTAATTTTTTATGCAATAGTCTTGTAAGCTTGCTGAAATGTTAGTGACTGAATGATCATAAAAAAAAGAAAACCATGATGAAAACCTTCATAATAGCCATTGTTATTACTACGCTCTCCATGTCAAATAGCTTTGCGCAAGACACAATGCAATTCTTTCAGGATGCTAATACCTTTTTTATGACCCATGTATCTAATGGCCGTATAGATTATAAAGCCATTAAAAGTAATCCTGAAATATTGAATAATTTAATGACTCAAGCTGAAAATATTAAGGTTTCAAAAGCGAATGCAAAACAATATCAAGCGTTTTGGATTAATGCCTATAATCTTTCAGTTATCAAAGGGATTACCGAAAAGTATCCAGTGAAAGGGCCCCTATCAATACCGGGATTTTTTGACAAGACCACCTATGCCCTAGGAGGTATAAAAACAACTTTAAATGACCTCGAAAATAAAATATTGAGAGCTAAATTTCCTAAAGAGGCTCGTTTTCATTTTGCTTTGGTTTGTGCAGGTTTAGGGTGTCCTCCTATTATAAATGAAGCCTACACACCCGTCAAATTGGAAGCACAATTACAAAGACAAACAACCATCGCACTTAACAACCCTAACTTTATTAAAGTAAAAAGAGGAAACGTGCAGCTCTCAAAAATATTTGAATGGTATAAAGAAGATTTTATCCATGATGGTTCGGAAATTCAGTACATCAATCAATTTAGAAAAGAGCCTATTGATGAAAAATCCAGGGTATCATATTATGAATACGATTGGACCTTAAACGCTAAAAAATAAAAGACTTCTCACCTTGAGTTTCGTATTATTTAAAAATGAGGTCTTGAAGCAAACAAACAAAAATTCATTAACACTGTTGCCAATCTTTAAATGCGATAGTAAGAAAAAAAAACTATGAAAATTTCAGTAAGAAAAATGATTACCGCTGCAGTATGTTTAGCATTTGCTTTAGGGTCTGCGCAAGAAGATAATAATGCGGATAGTGAATTAAGTAATATCCAGGAATTTACTCCTTCCAAGCTGTTAAAGAAGGGACAATGGGACATTAAGTTTTTTAATAGTATTTATACCCAAACAGAACGTACTAATGAAAGATCTGAAAGTGTAACAATACCTAGAGAAACATTTTTCACAAATACTACGGAGGTTTTTACTGGAGTAAGTAATAGTTCTCGAATCAATGTGGGTCTTATTTTTCAAGTGAGATCTAATACTGGTAGTGGACGTGGAGCATTAGATGTTCTAAGTTTTGGTAATAATGGTATTGATTCAAGAAGTGGCTTAACCACGATAGCACCTTCCGTAAGAATACAACCTTTTAAAAATATTGATAATTTTTCATTGACAAGTTCATTCTATTTTCCTGTTTTTAAGGATAAAGCGTTTGAAGGCGAATTTAATGACCCATTGTATTTAGACAAGCGAAGTTATTTTTGGGAGACCAAATTTTTCTATGATGAGACTTTCGCAGATAATACATGGCAATTTTTTGGAGAAGCAGATCTAGGGTTCAATTTTGGAGAGCAGGGGTCTGATGCTAATTTTAATGAAAATAATATTTCAGAAAGATTTGCAAATAATAGTTTGTTTCTACCTCTTAGTGCATTCTTAAGTTATTTTCCTTCAGAAAAATCAACAGTTTTTGTGAATGGGCAACAAGCTTTTCTTTTAGATTTGGGTAACGGGTTTTCGCAAAACTCTACTGCATTTGGTTTTGGAGGTAAATATCAACTCACTCAAATATTGAATGTAGAAGCGTCTTTTAATAAAATTGTAAGAGGGAATAATTTTCAAGGATTGGGGCAAACATTTAGTTTGGGATTAAGAGCTATTTTATAATTGAGTTTGCGATGTTTGAGAGGGGCTATACTTTTGATTATAGCCCCTTTTCTTCTTCAGCAATATTTCAGAGACTTTTTTTACTAGCATTTTGTATCTTGAAGCCTTTTATGAAAAGAATGAAATACATCTTTAAGCTTCTACTATTTGCTCTTTTTTTTCAGAGCTGTACCGTCCAATCTCAAAAAATTAACGCGGTTAGCTTTGTAGCTTCCGGGAAACCTGCATCCCAACAAAATGTAGATGAAATTAAGCAAATCCATGCGAATTATGCTGCAGTGATGCCATTTGGTTTTATTAAAAATTTGGACACACCAACCATTATGCATAATACCGATAGGCAGTGGTTTGGAGAAACACGTGCAGGAGCAAAACAATATACAGAACTATTGCATCGTAATGATATTGCAGTCATGATTAAGCCTCAAATCTGGATTTGGCGCGGAGAGTTTACGGGCTATTTAAAGATGAGCGACGAAACAAACTGGAAAACACTTGAAGGTAGCTATAAAGATTTTATCATGACCTATGCTTTGCTAGCAGAAGAGGTTCAAGCCGAAATATTTTGTATTGGCACCGAGTTAGAACAATTTGTTTTGCACAGACCAGCGTATTGGACACAGCTTATTCTGGATATTAAAAAAGTATACAAAGGCAAACTTACCTATGCTGCTAATTGGGATGAGTACAAACGAGTTCCTTTTTGGAAAGAATTAGATTATATAGGAGTGGATGGGTATTTTCCAATTTCAGATCGTAAAACCCCAACACTGGCTGAAGCTAAAGTAGGATGGAAGCCCTGGAAAACCGAATTACGTACTGTTTCAGAAGCAAATAATAAACCGATCATATTTACAGAATATGGCTACAGAAGTCTAGATTTTTCAGGCAAAGAGCCCTGGAAAAGTAGTCGCGATATGAAGGGCCTTAATTTGGAAGCGCAACAAAACTTAACCCAAGCTTTGTTTGAGGAGTTGTATCCAGAATCTTGGTTTGCAGGTGGATTTATTTGGAAATGGTTTTTGGATGACGCATCTTCTGGAGGTCACGAAAATCATATGTTTACGCCTCAAAACAAGCCAGTGGAAGAAGCTATTAAGCTTCATTTTGCTAAAAAATAATTACTCATATTTTAAACCAAAGGTTTAGATTCGTATGATTTATGCCCGTTCTTTTTTAAATAAATGACTGTTTTTGTAATCAATGGATAATCACCTCGTCTACTTTAAGAAAAATTTTGAAATATACACTCCTATGGTATCTCTTTTTTGTAACCCTTTTTAGTGCTGCGCAAGAAGGGACTGTTTCAGAATTCGTGCTACAAGACAATGATAAAACCAAGAATGACTTTATAAAAAAGATTGCCAAACTAGATGTTGGAGTCGTTTTAGATTCTACCCTTTTGGAAGCAGATATTAGACGTTTTAAACGCTTACCCAGTATAGCACACGCTTATTATCAAGTATATCCAAAAGTAGATGGTACGTACAAAGTAGTCTATGGCTTTGAAGAAAATTTCACAACCATTCCTTTTGCGAATGTGTTTACGACCAATGATGATGAATTTGCCTTTCGTGTAGGTTTGCAGGAATTTAATACGTTTGGTCAAAATATTACTGTGGGTGCCTTTTATCAATATGATGTTTACAATTCTTTTGGACTTAATTTTAAAGCTCCTTATTTATTTACAAATACATTAGGACTGCAAGTCAATTATCAAAATCTGACCACAGAAGAGCCTGTTTTTTTACCTGAAGGTACTGCAAACTATCGCTATAATAATACCTCCTATGAGGTAGCTGGAATGTATGAGATTAACTTCTCCAATAGTGTGACTTTAGGGGCTAATTTCTTTACAGAAACCTATAGCTATATAGAAGGTGCGGTATCGGCAGATGTTCCACAAGCCTTGGAGGTAGATAAATTATTGTACAAGGTTTTGTATCAATACAATGCTGTAGATTACTATTATCAATATTTTAATGGTATAAAAAACACATTAAACTTTCAGTATGTAACCACTAGCGATGGTGTATTACCTGCCTTTTTGTTTTTAAGAAATGATTTGGTGGCCTATGTGCGTGTGGGTAAAAAAGGAAACTGGGCCAATAGGCTCACCTTTGGTGTTGCCTCCAATAATGACTCTCCCTTTGCTCCTTTCTCGGTCGATAATAATTTAAATATTAGAGGGGTAGGGAATACGATTGATCGGGGTACGGCTGCCTTGATTATCAATACAGAATATAGACATACCCTTATTGATAAAGATTGGTTTGTCATGCAAAGCAACGTTTTTGTAGACGCTGGTACTTGGCGAAATCCTGGAGGTGATTTTGGTGATTTTGGTGATGAAAATAATCTACGCGTCTATCCTGGATTAGGATTACGTTTTATCCATAAGCGTATTTTTAATACCGTAATCCGGATAGATTATGGATATGGAGTTACTCAAGATGCTACCCATGGTTTTGTATTTGGTATTGGACAGTATTTTTAATAAAATACTAAGCCGCAATATGCTTTTTGTAATACGTGTAGAGCGTATCGCTATCTGCACCCAACCATTTCTTTACATAAATGGTCCAAAAGTGATATTGTAGGGTCCAAACTCCTTTTTTACGATACAATCTAGCTGAGGTGTCAATCCATTCTTGAATCACTATAAATTCCTTGCGTTTGTAGAGTTCATTAATAAGGATATTGTCTTCGTAAATGATGTAGCTCTCATCAAATCCGCCAATGTCATTGAAGAGTTCTTTGGTGATAAACTGACTTTGATCTCCACCGCGACATGCGCGCCATTTAAAATGTGTTAACCAACCAGCCAAACGTAACCACCAGTGATTGCTGTCAAATTTCATTTTAAAACAGCCTGCCAGGTTTTGTTTCTTCACCTCGGAAATAATCAGGGTGTCAAAATCTTGGGGAGGAAAAGAATCTGCATGTAAAAAATATAAAATAGTACCTTGGCTAGCCTTGGCGCCCATATTCATTTGTTTGGCACGTCCTCTTTCTGATGAAAGTACTTGAATAGGGATCTTAGAAGTTTTAGCAAATTTTGTGACCAATGCTAGCGTCGCATCTTTACTCCCACCATCTACAATACTAATTTCCGAAATATTAGATGCTTTTCCTTTTTGGTTAAGGTGTGTTAAAAGCTCCGTAATAGTGGAAGCTTCGTTAAGGACAGGAATGATAATACTAATCATATGTGTAAACATACGAAAATAGGGTTCAAAGGGTTTAATTATTTAGTTCCCAGTTATAATCCATATAGCGAACTTTTGCCTTACTATTGATGGGTGTGTCTGCATATTTATTTAAAAAATCAACAAGACTTCCATCTTGTTTGAAGTCTTTTGAAAACCAATTAAATATTTTGGATATCGTTACACGTTCTGGCGTAATGGTATTTCGTTGCGTATCGTTTACAAACTGTTTTGCCAAAGCATCCAATTGTTTGTCAACGTTTTGTGCTGTAAAGGCCTCATCTAATAATGGTGGACAAGAAAAAGAAGCACAATTTATTCCAAAGTGAATACGTGGATCATCCATTTTCCTTAAAATTTGATGCTCTATTTCATCTAGGTTATACCATTTGTCACCTAATTTCCATAAACGTTGCATCCAAGGATCTTTAATGTCTTTGATACTAGCGATGGGTTGGTTCCGTAAAATTAAATCAATGGTCATGGCATTATATGCATTCATCCAGTAGGCTAATTTGTCTTCTTTGCTCCAAGCATCTGTAGGCATTTTTTTACCTAGTGCAAATAAATATATACGTAACACCGTTCTGTCTTGTTTAAAACGGATGTAGTTTACTTTTCCATCTGGTGTAACATTGTTGTTTAATAGTTCGTTAAATCCAGCATGATCAAAAGCTTCGTTTACGTCCTTAGTTTCTGGGGTAATACCTTCTTTAGTCTCTGTTATA
>JBNMOX010000028.1:0-8976 GCA_051275835.1 Patiriisocius sp. | reverse complement strand
GAAGCTCCAAAAACTCCAAAGAACGTTATCTTACTTATTGGCGACGGAATGGGTTTAAGCGAAGTTTCTGCAAGCTATTTTTTCAAAGAAACTCCTCCAAATTTTGAACGTTTTAATACCGTAGGGCTTATTAAAACATCTGCTGCAGATGCTTTAATAACAGACTCTGCCGCTAGTGCTACAGCTTATGCAACTGGCATATCTACGTATAATGGAGCTATTTCGGTTAATATGCAAAAAGAACCTATTACTACAATTCTTGAAAGACTCACCCCTCTTAATATTAGCACCGGCATCATTTCAACATCATCTGTCATGCATGCAACTCCGGCCAGCTTTTATGCACATGCAGCATCTAGAAGATCTTATGAAGAAATAGCAGCCTTCTTGCCTACTTCAAATATTGAATTTATTGCTGGAGGCGGAAAGCAATATCTAAATAAAAACAAAAGAGAGGACAAACGTGACCTCTTTAAAGAATTAAAAGACAATGGATATCTTGTGGAAACTGAAAAACTACCCAATAGTATTTCAAACGAAAAACAAGTTATTGTTTTAGCAGATGATGGTATGCCAAAAATGATAGATGGTCGAGGTGACTTCCTACCAAACGCAACTAAAATTGCGCTCGAAAAACTATCAAAAAATGAAAAAGGATTTTTTCTTATGGTGGAGGGCTCACAAATTGATTGGGGCGGACACGATAACGATGCAGATTACTTAATTAGTGAATTATTAGACTTTGATAAAACCATTGGGGTAGCATTAGATTTTGCAGCCACAAATGGTGAGACACTAGTCATTGTAACAGCAGATCATGAAACAGGGGGTTTCACACTATCGGCAGACGCAAAGGATTATAACAAAATAAAACCTACGTTTTCTACTGGAGGACACTCGGCAACCATGGTTCCGGTATTTGCAAAAGGTCCCGGAGAAGAAGACTTTGGAGGCATTTTTAAAAACACAGCATTATTTCAAAAAATGATGGCTATTTTTAATAAGTAAAAAGCACGCGTTATAATTTAGTACCTTAGCAATAGCTAGACACTATGAAATACCTTGAAGACATTGGATCTTATTTTTTAATGCTTAAACGCACCTTTAGCAGTTTTACAAAAGGAACCGTTTTAAAGGAATTAATATTTAAAGAAATTGACGACTTAGTCATGAGCTCTTTAGGTATTGTAAGCTTTATTGGTTTTTTTGTTGGTGGTGTTATTACACTGCAAACGGCATTAAATTTAACCAACCCAATCATCCCTAAATCACTTATTGGATACGCAACTAGACAATCTATCATACTAGAATTTGCGCCCACATTTATCTCTATTATTATGGCAGGTAAAGTAGGATCTTTCATCACATCCAGCATAGGCTCTATGCGCGTTACCGAACAAATAGACGCCCTAGAAGTAATGGGGATTAACTCATTAAACTATCTCGTTTTTCCAAAAATAATTGCACTGCTTATCTATCCCTTTCTAATTGCTATCGCTATGTTTTTAGGTATTTTCGGAGGTTTAATAGCTGGAGTATATGGCGGTTTTGTAACATTAGATGAATTTACTGGAGGAGTACAACAAGATTTTATTCCGTTTCATTTATTCTATGCATTTATTAAAACGTATGTCTTTGCTTTTATACTCGCTACAGTGCCAGCATGGCACGGCTATTACATGAAAGGTGGAGCATTAGAAGTAGGAAAAGCAAGTACCAAAAGTTTTGTTTGGACTAGTGTGCTCATCATCCTAACCAACTATATCATCACTCAATTATTATTAGGCCAATGATTCAGGTAGAAAATCTTAAAAAGAGTTTTGGAACTGAGGAAATTTTAAAAGGAATTTCTACGGTGTTTGAACGGGGGAAAACTAATCTTATTATTGGTCAGAGCGGAAGTGGTAAATCTGTAATGCTAAAATGCCTTATTGGACTGTTTACTCCTGAAGCAGGCACTATATCATTCGACAACAAACCTATTCAAGACATGAATGAAGAACAACAGCGTGTACTTCGTGAAGATATAGGGATGCTTTTTCAAGGGGGAGCCTTGTTTGACTCTATGACCATTGAAGAAAATATTATGTTTCCGCTTCGCATGTTTACCAAACAGAGTAAAGAAGAAATGTTAACACGTGTAAATGAAGTGCTAAGCCGTGTAAATCTTGATGGAGTTAACAAAAAGTTTCCTGCTGAAATATCTGGGGGAATGCAAAAACGTGTCTCAATTGCCCGAGCTATAGTAAATAAACCCAAGTATTTATTTTGTGACGAACCCAACTCTGGCTTAGACCCAAGAACAGCCACTGTAATAGATAACCTTATTCAAGAGATTACACACGAAAACAATATCACAACCATTGTAGTTACACACGATATGAACTCTGTTATGGAAATTGGAGAACGTATTAATTTCCTTAAAAACGGTGTACTTGTATGGAAAGGAACCCAAGAGGATATCTTTAAAACAGAAAACGAGGATGTGACAAATTTTGTCTACTCAAGTAATCTGTTTAAACAAATACGAGATGTTCAAAATAAAACCAAGGCTTAGTCTAATACAATGGTATCTAACTTCACTTTATATTTAAGCCAGGTATATAACCTTTCTTTATCGGCTGTTATTTTTTCAGGAGCAATAGAATCATTCCACTGTGCAGTAAAGACCGTTATGGTGTCTATTCTTTTAAAATTTGAAACCAACTTCCTTGCATATCCTAAACTTCGCAAAGCGTCATAATTAATTTGTGCCTCTTCAGCAATAGATTGAAAAGGGATATGCCATTCTTCTAATTTACTAAGCTGCGCTACTTTTTCTTCTAAAAAAATAATTTTTTGATTGTTCGTCATTAAATCTAAAGAATCACGAGAGCGAAGTTCTGCCATATACTTTATTTCATCTTGAAATGTATTGTCTTGAGTACTCTGGCTTAACAACAAACTTGTTTTAGTTAAATTAGAATAATACAGCATTCGTTGCTTTAAAACATTTATAGTAGTCTCCTCTATTTGATCGGCACCAAAAGAAGTGAGTTCTATTGTCGAAACCCCTCCTGCAATATAGTGGTATGTTGCATACTTTTTAATATAATTAGCATTAGGCAAACCACTTAATTCTTTTTCAATAAACTGTCTCGCAGAATTCTCAAAAATACTTTCTTTATAAACTTTATAGAATGTAAAAGCAGGAAAAACCATCACTAGGATTGCAATCAATGAAGCAAATCTGGCAATATTTTTACGTCTCGTAGAGTTCACATACCGTATCATTGGAAAACGTAAAACTTTTAAAACCAAAAATGTAGCAATAGCAATAAAAATGGTATTGATGATAAATAGGTACATGGCACCTCCAGCAAATGCCAAACCATTAGAATTCCCCATTATAGCTTCAGAAAGACCATACCCTACGGTACACAAAGGTGGCATTAAGGCAGTAGCAATGGCAACTCCAAAAATAACACTAGCTATAGTCCCTTTTTTGGTTCTTGCAATAATTAATGACAATCCACCAAAAAACGCGATGAGCACATCCCTTATGTCGGGTTGTGTTCTAGCCAATAGCTCTGAAGATTCTTCCCGTAGCGGGAACATCCAAAAAAACAGAAAAGCTGTCAAGACACTCAACACGATCATTACTCCAAAATTAATGAGCGACTTTCTAAGAGTAAAAATATCATTAATAGCAATAGACATTCCTATTCCTAAAATAGGTCCCATTAAAGGAGAGATAAGCATGGCGCCAATAACAACTGCTGTAGAATTAGCATTAAGACCAATAGAAGCCACAAAAATAGAGCACACCAAAATCCAGGCAGTTGCTCCTTTTAAAGGAACATCATTTTTAATAGCCTCAATGGTGGCCTCACGATCTGTATCATCTCTAAAATCAAGTAATTCTACAAAAAATGCTTTTAAACTTTTCCAAAGTCCAGCTGCATCTTTTTGTAAGGCTTTTTTATTTTGGGCGAGTTCCTTTTCGTTATCCTCTATCATATAGATATCATTATGATTTCATTTTCTTTGATGCTTCTGCGGCAAGTTGTTTTATATCTTGTTCTTTTTCCTTCGGAAATATAAGCAACACCTCTTTTTTATCTACAATAATGTAATCATGTAAACCGTCAACAACAACTAACTTTTCGGTTTCTGTATAGATCATATTACCATGCGCATTTTTAAGGTAAGGGATCGCTCTAACCACAGCATTTTCTGTGTCTTGAGTAGTCATTTTATCATGTAATGCGCCCCAAGTACCCAAATCATTCCAATCAAATGTAGCTTTTTTAACAAACACTGTATTGGCTTTCTCCATAATACCATAGTCAATAGAGATATTTTCAGCTTTTGGATAATTCTCTGCTATAAAATTAGCTTCCTCTTCGGTATTTAGCTTAGCCGTTCCTGCTGCAAACAAGGCATTCATTTCTGGTAAATAAGTTTCAAAAGCATTACAAATACTTTGAGCACTCCACATAAAAATACCTGCATTCCACAAAAAATTTCCTTCAGCCAAAAATTGTTTTGCAGTCTCGTAATCTGGTTTTTCCCTAAATTGTTGGACTTTTAAAATTTCAGTAGTATTTCCTTTATCTGCCTCAATATATCCATATCCCGTATTAGGAAATGTAGGAGCTATTCCTAAAGTAAGTAAGGTGTTATCTTTTTGCGCTGCATCAAAACATGCTTGTACATCATCCACAAAAGCAACTTCATCTTCTATCCAATGATCACTAGGTGCTACCAACATTAATGCATCTGGATTTTGTTTTTTTATCTTTAAGGCAGACAATAAAATGCATGGAGCTGTATTTCGCATGGCTGGTTCAAGTACTACCTGTTCTTTTGTAATTTGTGGTAATTGTTCTAGGGTTAGCTCTAGATAGCGATCATTCGTGAGTATATAAATATGTTCTTTTGGAATGAGTTTATTGAGTCTGGAAAATGTTTGCTGTAACAAAGATTTTCCCGTGCCAAGCATATCTTGAAATTGCTTAGGAAACTCTGGCGTACTTACAGGCCAAAATCTGGAACCTATACCTCCGGCCATTAGTACTGCGTAATAGTTATTTTTCATACATTACTTTAAAAATTCGACTTCTGCATTGGGTTGAAATAAATACATCTTACCTGTGGCAACTTCCAAGCACTCATATCGCTTAATGCGTTTGTTGCCCCGTTTAAATATTTTACCATTGTATAGCCTAAACATTCCACCAGCAGGTATCTCAAAGATATAATTTTTATCGTTTGCTGGATCAAATTGTTTTAACGCCAATGATAATCTAGCATCTGTATCACTACTTGCCTTAGGATTTTTAAAATGCATCGCTAACACAGGTAATAATTGTAAAGGAAACACTTCGGGTCTTATAAAAGGTAACATGAGTTGCTGAAATGTAAACTTCCATTCTTTACCATGTGGTTTTATGTTTCTTCCAAACTTCTGGAACGCTACCAAATGGGCTATTTCATGAATTAATGTGACAAAAAAACGATAGGTATTAAGGCTTGCATTTACGGTAATTTGATGTTGCCCATTGGGCATTTTTCTATAATCTCCATGTCGTGTAACACGCTCATTAACAATCTTGAGGTACACGCCATTTTCTTTGATAAGATCGAAGGCAGGAATTACTGCAGCTTCTGGAATGTATTTTGACAGGGCTTCTATCATACAATTACGGTGTTGAGCTAGAAACTTCTAATATTTTACCATTAAAAAATTTGTGTCCTGTTAATGAAAAATCAATAATATATTGTGCCATTTCTTTAGCTGTTACTGGTGCTTTATAGCCCGGAAATGCCTCTTCTAACATTTCCGTTTGCACAGCCCCTAGGGCCAATGCATTAAAAGACGGACCTGTTTCTTTATACTCTTCTGCCAATACTTCCGTAAGCGTAAGAAGAGCACCCTTACTACTACTATAGGCCGCTAAACCAGGAAATTTAGCACTTCCTTGCACGCCACCCATACTGCTAATGTTTACCACATGACCTGATTTTTTAAAAAATGGAAGTACAGCTTGAATAAGTGAAATTGCACCAAACACATTGACATCATAACTTTGTTTAAAATCTTCTAGTTTTAATTTAGAAAAAGGCTTGTTCACCAAATATCCAGAGTTATTAATAAGTATATCTACATGTTTCCATCCTTTCTCTTTTAAAAAAACGGGTACTTTTTTAATGTCTTTAGCATCTGTAATATCACAAGAGAAGCAATAACAGTTGGTGATCTCTAAACCAGAAATAGGCACTGCATTTCTAGACAATGCTAGTACATTATGTCCTGCATCGGCAAGCATTGCAATCATTTCATAACCAATACCACGACTGGTCCCTGTAATAATTATGTTTTTCATTTTGCTTTTTTTATGTCGAAATAATTGTGTGTTGATATCTAAGTAATAAATATACAAAATCCCTCAGCCATCTATTTAAGACTTCTAAGGGATTTTAAGGTTTTAAAATGTCAGCAAAACTATATAAACATAGTTACTGGATTTTCAATATAATTACGCAGTGTTTGTAAAAATTTAGCTCCAGTAGCTCCATCAACTGTTCTATGATCGCAGGCTAAGGTAACTGTCATGGTGTTACCCACAGCAATTGCACCATTTTTAACAACGGGTTTTTGAATAATTGCACCTACCGATAAAATAGCCGAATTAGGCGCATTAATGATCGATGTAAATTCTTTGATACCAAACATTCCCAAGTTACTTACCGTAAAAGTACTTCCTTCCATTTCTTGAGGGCTAATTTTTTTAGTTCTGGCTTTACCAGCCAAGTCCCTAACATTAGCTCCAATTTGAGAGAAAGTCATTTGATCTGCAAATTTCAACACAGGTACTAACAATCCTTCATCTACAGCTACAGCAACACCAACATGGATATGCTTTGCAATACGTGTTACACCATCTGTCCATTGACTATTTACTTGTGGGTGCTTTCGCAGCGCCATAGCACAGGCTTTTACAATCATGTCATTATAACTAATCTTAACATCTGGATCACTATTAATAGCGGTTCTAGAAGCCATAGCATGATCCATGTCAAGCTCAATAGTTAAGTAATAATGTGGCGCAGAAAATTTTGATTCACCCAAACGCTTTGCAATTGTTTTGCGCATTTGGCTGTTTTTAATTTCCTCAAAACTTTCAATCCCTACAGGTGTATATACCACTGCTCCACCAACTACTGGCTGATAGCTTTCTATATCACTCTTGACAATACGTCCGTTCTCGCCAGATCCTTTAACCAAATGTAAAGAGATTCCTTTATCTAGGGCCATTTTTTTAGCAAGTGGTGATGCAAAAACTCTTCCTGAACTTGAATTGGTCGTTGAAGACGTCACTTCCTTTTTTACTTCTGAAATGATTTCAGGTGCAGCTTTGCTTTCTGCTTTTATTTCTTCTTGCTTGGGTTCGTTGTTAGGTTTTGAAGTTGCATCAGTAACACTAGACACATCTGTTCCTGCTGGGCCTACAATAGCTAATAAAGCATCAACCATTGCTGTTTCCCCTTCTTGAATTCCTATTTTTAAGAGTGTTCCTGTGTAGAAAGACTCAAATTCCATTGTTGCCTTATCCGTTTCAATTTCGGCAAGAATGTCACCTTCTTCTATACTGTCTCCTTCTTTTTTTAACCAAGCAGCTACAGTTCCTTCTTCCATGGTATCACTCAAACGTGGCATGGTGATTATTTCAACGCCTTCTGGAAGCTCATTTGCACTCTGTGAGGCAGATGACTCTTCGACTCCGTCTGTAATAACATCGTTTTCTGGTTCTTTCTCATTAGTATCTGAAGTACCATTTAAGTGTTTTGAAATATCCTCTCCTTTTTCACCAATAATAGCTAAAAGAGCATCCACATTGGCTGTTTCACCTTCTTTGATACCAATATGCAAGAGGGTTCCTTCATGAAAAGATTCAAATTCCATAGTGGCTTTATCTGTCTCAATCTCTGCAAGAATATCCCCTTCAGCAACAGTATCACCTACTTGTTTCAACCAGGTTGCTACTGTTCCTTCTTCCATGGTGTCGCTCAATCGCGGCATTGTAATTACTGTTGCCATAGTTTATAATTTATGAGATAAAAATGGATAGTTTTCTTGGTCATATACCACATCATACATCACATTCTTTTCTGGATATGGTGACTCTTCTGCAAATTTTTCACACTCGCTTACCAAAACTTTTACCTTTGCATTAATTTCTTTAATCTCGTTTTCAGTCGCCCATTTATTTTCATAAATGTTATGTAGCACATAATCGATAGGATCTTCTTCTTGTTTTTTGGCAACTTCTGCTTTGGTACGATAGTGCTGTGCATCACTCATAGAATGCCCTCTATAGCGGTAGGTTCTAATCTCTAAGAACGTTGGACCCTCTCCTCTTCTTGCACGCTCCATCGCTTCGTCCATTTCTTTGGCAACCACATCTGGTTTCATACCATCTACTGGCTTACAAGGCATTTCATATCCTAAACCAAGTTTCCAGATATCTGTATGATTGGCAGTTCTGGCTACCGATGTCCCCATGGCATATCCATTGTTTTCACAACAAAATACCACTGGTAATTTCCAAAGCATAGCCATGTTAAATGTTTCATGTAAAGAACCTTGACGTACAGCTCCATCTCCCATATAACATAAAGTAACAGCATTGTCTCCTTTGTATTTATCTGCAAAGGCAAGACCTGCTCCTAAGGGAATTTGTCCACCAACGATACCATGACCCCCGTAAAAACGATGTTCTTTAGAGAAAATATGCATAGAACCTCCCAATCCTTGAGAAGTACCTGTTGCCTTACCATAAAGTTCTGCCATGACTCTTTTAGGGTCTACACCCATGCCTATAGGCTGAACATGATTACGGTATGCCGTTATCATTTTATCTTTGGTCAAATCCATAGCGTGCAAAGCACCCGCTAAGACAGCTTCTTGACCATTATATAAGTGTAGAAATC
>JBNMOX010000027.1:0-8980 GCA_051275835.1 Patiriisocius sp. | reverse complement strand
GAAATTTTTAAAAAAATAGCAACCAAAGAAGAAGGAAAAGAAACCATTAATCACAAAGTGTCCAAAATAGAGTTGGAAGAATTCTTTTTTGGGATTTTACCAAATTATGATGAAGAGCGCGTATATCCTAGTGATATTAAAAAAGTGGTACAATGGTATAACTTATTAGTAAAAAACGGTTTTACTGATTTTTCTGAAACTACAGAAGAGACTACAGAAGAGGCTGGAACTGAGACTGAAGTTGAAGCTGAGGAAAAAGCGACCAAACCAAAAGAAGCAAAAAAAGACACTAAAAAAGCAGCAGCTCCAAAGAAGAATACTGCTGCTAAGAAAAAATAGTTTCTTAGCATATTATAAAAAATGTCACCCTGTACTAGTATTAAGGTGACATTTTTTATGCACTAAAATCAATAGATCTAAAACTGAATTGATTACTTGTATCCCCTGCTCTAGAGTAGGTACCGTATATTTGGTATATTTTTTATTCTTTTTTTGGATAGCTGAAATCCTTAGAATTTACTTTTAAAACTAAAAGCGTATTCAGATTCTCCATGAGTTCTTAGATGTTCTAAACGATCTCTGCCTTCACTAATAGTAGGTTTATGTCCTTCTGGTACATACCATAATACCATGTGCATGGTAGGCATTTTTGCAAACCATTCTTTTTTACGCATCATAATATCTTTATGCGCTGTTTTGTAGACAAAATGGAACAAATGCTCTCTATCTTCCCAAACCGTCATTTTAGCCAATAGGCTTTCTTTTCCAAAAACAGCTAGGCGATCTTCTTTTTCTGAATCTTGTCGTTCTTCTAAACTCCACATATAGCCCGGGCTTTTTGAAGCTAGGGCGTTAATACGGTCTGTGTTATTTACGAAATCGGCCATAATAGAACTTTCCATATCGGCAATAGCGTCGGCGAGGTTGAGTTGGGCTAGGTGCATTTTTAATAGTCGTTGGTCTTTATTATTTGGAATTATTAGAAAGGTATTTATATTTTTTTAAATCCGCTTCATTTGTTATTGCAATACCAATACCGTCTGCAATCACCATGTTTTGGTTACTTATTTCAAGGACATCATGGTAATAATGATCTGTGATAATAATTCCTTTTGTCGCTTTTAAATCTTGAAGATATGATTTTAATTTTTCTTTGTTCAAAGGGTCTACCATAGAAAAAGGTTCATCTAGGAGTAAAAAGGGATGCGGTAAAAGACTCAATAAAACGACTTCCAAATATTTTTTTTCTCCCAAGGATAAATCTCCTATTTGTTTTGCAGTCATAATGGCAATATTCGGATCATAAAAAATACGATCTTGATTTTTTTCATCGCTATGAAACATTAAAATACAATCTCTTACTTTTGATTGGTTTGGTAAAAAGGGGTGTTGCGGTAAATACCCTATTAATTGCTTAGGGATTACTTCGGAAATATGCACAACGTGGTCATTAATTTCTAAGGATATGCTATCGGCTTTCAAATTTCCGAAGAGCATTTTGAATAAAGTAGATTTTCCGCAGCCATTCCTGCCAAAGACCCCAAAAATAGTTCCTGTCTCCACCTTAAATGAAACTTCTTTTAAGATTTGTTTCTTCTGAAAAGATTTGGTAGCACTATGTAAGACTAAAGTCGCCAATAATAAAAGAGATTAAAAGGAATAAAAAAATAAACACAGGAAGTCCTAACACCAGATTCATAAAAAAAGAGCCTTTGAATAACATCCATTTGGTAATACCCAAATTTTGATAGGTATACCACTCGTTTTTTTTGAAGGTATTAAATCCAACAAATCCAAATCCTAGAGCAATAGTGACAAAGAAAAAGAATCCCCAAAAAACACCAAATACCATCACGCCTACAAAAGCAAATCCCGCAACAAAGGGGAAAATGCTTTTATAGAATTGAGTGTATGGTCTAATATTCATTTTTTTTAAAGAGTTTTGACATACAAGTATAATTTTTGATTATTCAAAAATCATCAATCGACTTGTTTTAATTGTGTCCTATATGGCAACCACATCCACCACGCATGAAACTCTGTGTTTCTTCATGCCAAGGGAATGCTTGGTTGTATCCAGGTACTTCCCAATAAAAAGGAGCACGCTCTTTTGGGTGATTTCCTTGTTCGTTTAACGTATTTGCATCATATAAACGACCATTAATCATAACATGCTCTATGTATTGAGTGTTTTCTATAGCTTCTAATGGGTTTTTGTCTAGCACAATTAAATCTGCCAGTTTCCCTACTTCCAAGGAACCAATATCTTGTCCAGCACCTATATAGTTCGCTCCATTAATTGTGGCAGCTTTTAAGGCTTCGTGATTACTTAAACCACCGCTAGCGAGCATCCAAGTTTCCCAGTGAGCGCCTAGTCCTTGTAATTGCCCGTGGGCTCCCATATTTAATTTTACGCCAGCAGCTACCAAATCTTTGGCCGTTTTGGCTACTAATATATGACCGTTTTCATATTCTTTAAGTGGTACCATGTCTCTGTGTCTAGAACGACTGTCAACAATGCTTCTTGGTGTAAAGTTCAATAGTTTTTTGTTTTCCCACACATTATCACGTTGGTAGTAGTAATATTCCCCATTTAGACCGCCATAATTTACAATAAGGGTAGGAGTATAGCCTGTACCACTTGCTCCCCAAATTTCTAATACATCTTTATAGACTGGAGCCACAGGAATGTTATGCTCAACACCTGTATGACCATCAATGACCATGGTTAGGTTATGAAAAAAGGTAGAACCACCTTCTGGAACTACATTAATGCCTTCCTCACGTGCAGCTTGCAATACTTGCTGGCGTTGCTCTCGACGAGGTTGATTGTAACTTTTTACACTCTTAGCTCCAAAAGCTTTGGTGCGACGAATACTGCTTCTAGCATCTTCTAAATTATTAATTACTGCTTTAAAATCACCATCAGCTCCATAGAGAATAAATCCTGTGGAATAAAGGCGAGGACCTACCAGTTCTCCAACCTTTTGTAGTTCAGATAAGGTAAAAACTGTTTCTGTATTCGCAGATGGATCATGAGCAGTTGTAACTCCAAAGGCTAGGTTGGCTGCAAATTGCCAATTGTTCTGTGCTGGAAGCCCTCCTCTAAAAGCTCCTATATGTGCGTGGCTATCTACTAAGCCTGGCATGATAGTTTTTCCGCTGGCTGAAATAATGGTACAATCACTTGGTATTGAAAGTTCTCCACTTTTTCCAATGGCTTCAATACGGTCGCCATTAATTATGATGACTCCATTTTCAATTACTTCATTGCCATTCATTGTAATGATACGAGCATCTGTAAATGCTACGCTTCCTGAAGGTTTGTCTACAGGAGCTTCTAATCCAATTTTTAAACCTTCATCTGGCATATCAGTAGGTTTGTCTTTCCCTCCTGGGACAAAACTAAATTTATCTTGCAGTGTGTTGCTGAAATATTCATCACCCAAGGTCCACATTATTTTATTACTATTGGGAGACCAATGTAAATTTACCCCAGCATCTTTTGCAATTTGTTGTACCGGTACGTTATCGCTTTTACCATCAATCGTTAGTGGTTTTCCTGTTTGTGGCATAGGAGCGATGTATGCTTTATGCAAGTTTGTAAAAGCGACCCATTTGTTATCTGGACTTGGTACAATGTGGTTGGCATATTTTGAAATAACATGCTCACGTTCATCATGCCCTTGAAGATTCACTGAAATTAATTTTTTTGTTAAGTTTCCGAAATAAGTACCTCCTGTTTGCAGGAAAATACGAGTGCCATCTGCATTAAACCTAGGGTTCTCACCTTTATTAATGACTTTTTTAGCATGTTGGCCATTCTTATTCATAACATAGATACCCGGATTTTTAGAAAAAGTCATGCCTTGGTCTGTGTTACCTCGTTCTTTTCTATACACAATTTGACTTCCGTTTTGTGAGTAGCGGGGAGTTCTATATATTCCCTTTTCGGAAGTTATTTTAGAAGGGCTGCCACCGGTACTATTAACTGACATAATAGCTCCTTTTTCTAGGTCGTTCCAGCTAACAAAAATGATTTCATTTCCACTTGGAGAAAAACTAGGTTCGAATTCGAAATCGGTTCCGGTAGTTAGTCTTGTGGGAGTGCCATTAGGGAGCGTTTTTTTGTATATATGCCCTAATGCAGAAAACACCAAAGTGTTTCCGTCTGGAGATGTTTTTGCATTTTTTATTACTTTAGCCGTAAATGTGTCACGTTCAATAGGAGTGTTTGTCTTCACCGTTTCTGCTAAGTCTATAGCTACCTTAGCTTCAAAAGGGATGTTCGTTACGGCTAGGCTTTCTGTATGTATTTTTTGAAATTTTCCACCACTCCAAATAATCAATTCTTTATTGTTAGGAAGCCAATCAAAATTTGGATAAACACCAAAGATAGCCCAAGCTTCTTGTTGGTCTTTATTTAACGCATCATAGATTGGAAACTCTTCTCCTGTACTAAGGTTGTGAATGTATAATACTGTTTTTTCACGAACACGTTTTACAAAAGCAAGTGTTTTTCCATCTGGAGAAAGGGTTGGTCTTGCGGCACCACCTGGTCCTCCTGTGATGGTTTCGGTTTTTCCATCCTCAAAATTATAACGTTTAATACCATAAATCTGGCTATTAGGATCTTTGTTGTATTTAAAAAAACCTCCAGAATACAAATCTTCACTATAGTATAAGTATTTACTATCGTTAGAGACCCATGGTTCATTGATGTCTTGTTGATCGTTTTTCTTTTTTACCAATTGTACACCACTACCTCCATTGATATGGTATTGCCAAAGTTCGCCTGCGCCTAAACTTCTTCCACTGGTAAAGTGTTTACGTGCAATTAAATATTTACCATCTGGCATCCATACAGCATTGTTAAGTAGTCTAAAGCTTTCTTTAGTGATTTGTTTGGCTTCTTTACCTTTGGTATTCATGATCCAAATATTATCACCCCCTCCTACATCACTAGTAAAAGAAATATAGTGTCCGTCTGGACTAAAACGAGGCTGTACTTCATAGGCAATTCCTGTTCGTATGGCTTTCGCTTTTCCACCTGTAATAGGCATGGTGTAAATGTCACCTAACATGTCAAAAACTATTGTTTGGCCATCTGGACTTATATCAAGACTCATCCATGTACCTTCATTGGTAGTGAAGCGGTGTGTTTTATAATTAAATTCTTCTCCAGGATTATTTACATCCCAGGTAGTTTCTTCTTTTTGGGCTATGGATAGTGTAGTAGCAAACAAGGCTGCTAGGGTAATAAATTTTTTCATGTGGAATCTTTACTATGTTCGTAGTTTGGTATTAAAGATATTGTTTTTTATGGAACTATTCAATGGTCGCTTATTAGGTTTCAAAATTGAGGGTATACAATTTTGAATCTAAGAGCATAAGACACTAAATATTGGTATTATTTCAGAAAATTAAAAAAGGGTTTAACTAAAAAATCCCAACCTTTTGGGTTGGGATTTTTTAGTTAAAATATGCTAATTACTCTTCTACTTCTTCAGAAAGTGTTTTCATTTCATCTTCTATCATTTCATAGAATTGATCGATTTTTGGAAGAATTAAAATTTTAGTTCTTCTGTTGATTGATCTATTTGCTCTGCTATCATTTGCTACTAATGGAACATATTCTCCACGTCCAGCTGCAATTAATTGTTCAGGTTTTACGCCTAAAGACTGTAACTCTCTTACAATAGACGTAGCACGTTTTACACTTAAATCCCAGTTGTCTGTAATGATACTACCTTTGTAAGGCACATTATCTGTATGCCCTTCTACCATCGCTTCAAAGTTTGGTTTTCCATTGATGACTGTGGCAACTTTAGCTAAAATTTCTCTGGCTCTTGGAGTTACATTATAACTTCCTGTTTTGAAAAGCACTTTATCACTTAAAGAGATAAATACTACACTTTTCTCTACATTTATTTGAATATCTTCATCATCCATACCCACCTCTTTTTTCAAGCTGGTTACTAATGCTAGCGTCACACTATCTTTTTTGGTAAGTGCATCTTGGAGTCTTGAAATTTTAAGATCTTTTTCTTTTAAACTTTCTAAAGACTTTTCGAGGTTGGTGGCTCCTTTAGTAGTTAGGACGGTCATGTTATTAGAACTCTGAATTAAATCTTGATTTGTTTTGCGCATTTCGGCAAGACGTTCCTCTAAAGAAACCAAACGGGCATTTCCAGCCGCTTTGTCTTTTTCACAGCTATTTAATTTTACTGTCGCCGTGTTTAGTAAATCTTTGTTTTTTTGATATTGAGCTTCAAGATTTTTATATTTTTTTGTGGCTACACATGATGGAAACAAAAAGATTCCACAAGCGGCAAGAATGAGTAGTTTTTTCATGACTAAATTGGGTTTTTATTATTTTTTAAAATTATTAAAATGCATATAATTGGTTAACCGATTAACAATATTTTAATAGTGTTCTTTTATTGTGTTAAAAGTAGTTTTTTTTCTTATGAAATAGTTCCAAACTATTGATTTTATTTGATAATAGGATGTTTTTGTGGTCTGTTTCTTTCTTTTTTTGAAAAATGTTGGTGCATTCCTGTAAAAAGAAAGATGTGCTTTAATGACGGCAAGAAAGTGTGTTTGTTTCCCAGAGAATAAAAATTGTATCGCAGCAATCCCATCCAATAACATACGCAGAATGAGAATGCCCCAAACAGAAGAGCGGGTATTGTTTTTTAGCATCACCAATAAAGAGTTTCTAAAATTATAAAAAGTCTTTGTTGGGTTCTCTTTAGCTAATGTAGCTCCTCCAACATGGTATACTTTTGATGTCCCTACATAGTGTATGATACCTCCTTGTTGTTGCATACGCCAACATAGATCTATTTCTTCTTGATGTGCAAATAGATCCTCGTCAAATCCGGCTACTTCTTGAAATGCTTCCCTTCTTACAAACAAACAGGCTCCACTTGCCCAGAAGATTTGTTGGGTGTCATTATACTGGCCTTCATCTTTTTCGAGGCTGTCAAAAATTCTACCTCGACAATAAGGATAGCCTAAAGCATCAATATAACCCCCTGCGGCTCCCGCATATTCAAAATAATCTTTGTTTTTATAATCTAATATTTTGGGCTGAACTGCTACCAAGTTTTGATTTTTTTGAAAAGCAGATAACATAGGTTGTAACCAACCTCTTGTTACTTCTACATCGCTATTGAGTAATACAAAGATGTCTTCCGTTAGGTTTTTTAGTGCATCATTATATCCTTTTGCATAGCCACCATTTTCAGTGTTTATAATGAGACTAACGTCACTAAAGTGTTCTTTTATATATGCTATACTGTCATCTGTGGAGGCATTGTCTGCAACATATAGGGTAGCCTCTTGAGAATGTTCAAGGACCGCTGGTAAGAATTGTTCTAACAGGGATCTTCCATTATAATTAAGTATGACAACAGCAATTTTCATAGATGCAAAATAACAGGATTATTTCCTATAAACAGGTAGTGATTCTAAAAATGAATATCGTTCGTTTTGAAAATCCATCTGACAATAATAATGATCTAAACCATTCGTGACCATTAAGTAGGTGCCTTTTAATACAAAATTATAGCGAGCAATTTGGTCAAAAGTGTCTTGCTTTATTTTAATGTGTGGTGCTTTACACTCTACAATAAGGTGGATACTTCCATCAGGATTGAAGGCAACAATGTCATATCGTTTTATTGTATCATGTAATTTGATTTGTTTTTCAACATTAATTAATGAAAGCGGGATATGCAGTTCGTGATTTAAGTATTGTAGTATATTTTGTCGCACCCATTCTTCTGGGCTAAGTACCATAAATTTTTTTCGTACCACATCAAAAATCAATGGTTTGTTTTCCCTACTTTTGAATCGAAATGAATACTGCTTAAAGTTGAGCTGCTGCATGAGGTAAAAATAATCTTTCTAGATATATAACCTTTGTAAAATCTACTTAACTTGTGCTCAAATTGCTAACATTTCAGAAGGATATATATGGCTACGCAAGCTAAAGAAATTGTAAAAAATATTAAACAAGGTACTATTGCTCCTATCTATTTTTTAATGGGTGAGGAAGCATTTTACATTGATGCAATTTCAGACTATATAGAGAAAACTATTTTGGCTGAAGAAGAGAAAGGTTTTAACCAAATGGTTTTATACGGCAGAGATGTGAGTATAGATGATATTGTAAGCAATGCAAAGCGATATCCTATGATGGCTGAGCGACAGGTTGTAATTGTAAAAGAAGCACAAGACCTCTCACGGACTATTGAAAACCTAGTTTCATATGTTGAGAATCCACAGCCTACTACAGTTTTGGTTATTTGTTATAAATACAAAAAATTGGATGCTAGAAAAAAATTGAGCAAAGCCGTTAAAAAGGCTGGTGTATTGTTTGAAAGCAAGAAGCTCTATGAAAATAAAATTCCAGATTGGATACAAAGTACCTTAGCAAGTAAAGGCTATACTATTACGCCAAAAGCGGCGCAAATGCTTACCGAATTTCTTGGAACTGATTTAGGGAAGATACATAACGAACTTCAAAAATTACAACTTATCATTCCAGCAGGTGCTCAAGTCACACCGCAGATAGTAGAAGAGAATATAGGAATAAGCAAGGATTTTAATAATTTTGAGTTGCAAAAAGCTATTGGCGAACGTGACATAAAAAAAGCATTTGCCATCATTCAATACTTTGGCCAAAATCCGAAGAACAATCCTATTGTTATGACAGTTTCTTTGTTATATGGTTTTTTCGTGAAGCTATTAAAGTACCACGCATTATCAAATAAAGCAGATGCGGCCAAAGCGCTTGGATTGAATCCTTATTTTGTGAAAGATTATCAAATAGCTGCCCGAAACTATCCTATGAAAAAAGTGAGTGCTATCATTAGTACTATTAGAGAAATAGATATGAAGAGTAAAGGGGTGGGTGCCTCCAATATGCCACAAGGTGACTTGCTAAAAGAATTACTCGTTAAGATTTTTA
>JBNMOX010000026.1:0-9047 GCA_051275835.1 Patiriisocius sp. | reverse complement strand
AGGTTTATTGGCTATTATTTGGGATACTAATACTAATTATAGCTTCTGCTATTTCCGTTAGAGGAACAGAAACTAATTTAATAAAACGATTGAAAGTAAGTAAATACCGAATTAGTAAATCGATTATAAAACTAGGCCTAATTACTTTTGCTTCTTTTATAATGCTTGGTAGTTATTTTTTTTACAATACGAATATCTTAAATAAGCACTGGACAAACTCTGAAAAAACAGCATTTAGAGTTGGCTATGAGAAAACATTAAAAAAGTTTGAATACCTGCCACAGCCTAAAATAGTAGCTGTTAACTTAAAAGTAGAATTATATCCAACAACCAGAGATTATACCGCTGAAGGCTTTTATATTCTAAAAAACACCTATGATACACCTATTGATGAAGTTCATATTCAGAAATTATTAGAAACAAATGTAGTCCTAGAGTCTATAACCTTTGAAGGCGGTGCAACTTTAGATAATCAATATGCAGAATTTGAATATCATAAATACCTATTAAGGCAACCTTTGCAGGCCGGAGATTCCATAAAAATGAGTTTTAAGCAAACCTTAACAACTAAGGGCTTTGAGCTAGGTCATTCTAATACAAATATTGTAAATAATGGTACGTTTTTTAAAAATAATGATTTTCCAACATTAGGATATACTAAAAAATATGAACTTCAAGATAAAGATGGTCGAGCGGAAAACAATTTGCATATAAGATTAAATAAAGCTGAAAGGGAAGATCCAAAAGAATTAGTTAATGCCAGATCTGGAGGTGATTCAGATGGTATTCACTTTGAAATTGTTATTGGTACAGATAAAAATCAAACTGCTATCGCTCCGGGGCGTCTATTAAAAAGTTGGAAAGAAAACAATCGTAACTATTTTCATTATAAAATGGATATTCAAATGATTAACTTTTATTCCATAGTATCAGCGCAATACGAAGTTAAAAAGGATACATGGCTGCCAACATCTGACACGATTAGAAAACCTGTAGATTTAGAAATTTATTATCATGCAGCACATGATTATAATCTAGACAGAATGATGGAATCAATGAAGGCTTCGTTTGACTATTATAGCACTAATTTTAGTCCCTATCAATATAAACAAATGCGTATTCTTGAGTTCCCGCGTTACGCAGAATTTGCACAATCTTTTCCTGGAACAGTACCATTCTCAGAAGCTATTGGTTTCATTTTAGATATTGATGATGAAAAGGATGTGGATATGGCATTTTATGTCACTGCACACGAATTGGCACATCAATGGTTTGGAATGCAAATAGAAGCTGCTAATGTTAAAGGACAACTTATGCTATTAGAGACCTTATCACAATATGCTGCAATAATGGTTTTAAAACAAAAATATTCCGAAGAAAAAGTTTTACAATTTTTAGAGACTCAGAAAGATAGATATATAGAAGGGCAACGCAACGAAGGGAAGCAAGAACCATCTCTTGCAATGGTAGGGAATCAGGACTATATCTATTATGCAAAAGGTGCAATTAATATGTATGTGTTTCAGAAGCAGATTGGGGAAGACAAGGTGAATTTGGCTCTAAAAAGATTTATTGAAGATTGGAATACATTAGATGGTAATTTGAAAATGGATACGGAGCGCTATGCAACCACTAAAGATTTGTTGAGCTATTTTAGAGAAGTCACTCCAAGCAATCAACAGCATATAATCACCGACCTTTTTGAAACTGTTGGCGAATTAAAAATATTTTAATAGAAATCAAACGTAAACTTTACTTAGCCAATGCGTAAGGACAAACAGAAACAATTGAAAAAGAATAGAAACTAACAAAGGCCTTAGTCAATAAGGATTTCAGTGCTAGATTCAAAGTAAGTATATTTGTAATGAGTTTAGTGACACATTGAAAGACGAACACCTTTTAATCCACTACTATTCTTATAGTAACCATTGTGCTTGATTTAAATGGACTGTCATTTTGAATTAATAGCGTGCAATTACAAAAGAGAAATTAATAACATCTAATATATATCATCATGGGAAAAGGTAAAGACGCAAAGAAAAGTGTAAAAAAGGAAGCTGTTAAAACTCCAAAAGAAAAAAAAGCAGAAAAGAAAATGAAAAAAGCCAACAGAAGTTAATTGCTCTTATAGAAAACGAAGCATAGCAAAGACCCTTATAAAAAAAGAAAACCTCAACGATCTAATAATTAAGATGTTGAGGTTTTTCTATGTACTGAAGACGGGACTTGAACCCGTACGGGCATTTCTGCCCACTGGATTTTAAGTCCAGCGTGTCTACCAATTCCACCACTTCAGCATTGGTATGTTTAGAGCGAAAAACGGGATTTGAACCCGCGACCTCCACCTTGGCAAGGTGGCGCTCTACCAGCTGAGCTATTTTCGCAATTCAAAGAAATGAGCCTAAACTAATTTCAATATTAATGATCTTGCTTCAATAGTAAAGCGGGTGCAAATTTAAAATTTTTACATCAAAAGCAATGCTTTTTTTGAAAAAATTTCATCTTATTTTTTATGTCGTATTGTTGCGCTTGGTTGCAGCATTCTTTTTATTTCATTTAACTTCATTAAAGCTTCAACTGGAGTTAATGTATCTATGTCTAATTCAATGATTTCGTCTCTTAATTCTTCCAATAATGGATCGTCCAACTTAAAGAAACTAAGCTGCATTTCTTCTTCAGAAATTTTCTTCATGGTATCACTTAACTCATCTGAAGAGTGTGATTTTTCTAATCTTTTTAAAATTTTATTGGCACGATGCAAAACAGCTTGCGGCATTCCTGCCATTTTTGCTACGTGAATTCCAAAGGAATGATGTGAACCACCCGGCACCAATTTCCGAAGAAACAACACATCATCTTTTAATTCTTTCACAGAAACATTATAGTTTTTAATTCTAGCAAATGTTTCAGTCATCTCATTAATTTCATGATAATGGGTTGCAAACAACACTTTTGCTCTGCTTGGATGTTCATGCAAATATTCACTAATAGCCCAAGCAATAGAAATACCATCATAGGTACTGGTACCACGACCAATTTCATCAAGCAATACCAAGCTGCGTTCACTTATATTATTTAAGATACTGGCTGTCTCGTTCATCTCTACCATAAAGGTAGATTCACCCATAGAGATATTATCACTCGCTCCAACTCTAGTGAAAATTTTATCTACTACCCCCATGCGCACTGAGCCTGCTGGGACAAAACTTCCCATTTGAGCCAGCAACACAATCAAAGCTGTTTGCCTTAAAATAGCACTCTTACCGCTCATGTTAGGACCCGTAATCATAATAATTTGTTGGCCATCTCGATCCAAAAAAACATCATTACTTATAAAAGGAGCATCTGGAGGTAATTGTCTTTCAATAACTGGATGGCGCCCGTCTTTAATCTCTAAATCTGTCGTGTCATCAAAAACAGGTCTACTATATTTTGAAGCTTTGGCATGTGCTGCAAAAGAACACAAGCAATCTAGCTCTGCGATATGTTTTGCATTTTGTTGCACAGGAGCTATATATTGCAACATCCAGTGCATTAAATTTGCAAAGATATCTTGCTCTAAAGCTGCTATTTTCTCTTCAGCACCTAGGATTTTAGCTTCGTATTCTTTAAGTTCTTCGGTGATATAACGTTCTGCACTTACTAAGGTTTGTTTGCGTATCCACTCCTCGGGTACTTTATCTTTATGGGTGTTACGCACTTCTATATAATACCCAAATACATTATTACTCGCGATTTTTAAGGAAGTAATTCCTGTACGCGCTGTTTCACGGGCTAGCATTTGGTCTAGATACTCTTTTCCTCCTCTAGCAATAGCACGTAAATCATCCAACTCTGGATGAAAACCTGTAGCAATAGCATTTCCTTTTAGAATGTTTACAGGGGCTTCTTCTTGAATGGTTTCTTTAATCTTAGCACGCAAGACCTCACATTCTTGCAATTGCGCTCCTAGTATGCGAAGGGATTCATTATCACTTTTTTCTGAAATATGCTTCACCGGAACGACGGCTTCCAAAGAATTTTTTAATTGTATCACCTCCCGCGGACTAATTTTAGCCGTAGCCACCTTTGAGATTAGGCGCTCCAGATCTCCTATGCGCTTAATGTTGGTTTGTATTGTATCAAGCTCTGTGGTATGGTCCAACAAATAACTAACCACTTCATGACGTCTGGTAATCGCTTCTAGATTTTTAAGCGGCAATGCCATCCAACGCTTGAGCATGCGACCGCCCATAGGCGATATTGTTTTATCTATAACATCGAGTAAAGTCACCGCATTTTGCTGATTACTGTGATACAATTCTAGGTTTCGTATCGTAAAACGGTCCATCCACACGTATTCATCTTCTGCAATACGTGCTATTTTAGTAATGTGTTGTAATTTATTGTGCTGTGTTTCTCCTAGATAATGTAAGGCTGCTCCACTAGCTATAATACCCTGCTCAAGATGATCTACACCAAAGCCTTTTAAATTTTTAGTATCAAAATGTTTGTGGAGGGTTTCAAAAGCATAGTCCTTTTGAAATACCCAATCTTCTAGATGAAAGACATGAAAATTATCTCCAAACGTATCTGAAAATAGTTTCCTCTTTTGCTTACTAAAAAGGACTTCGCTAGGATTAAAGTTCTGCAATAATTTATCTACATACTCTGCCGTTCCTTCACTACTCAAAAATTCTCCGGTAGAAATATCTAAAAAGGAGACTCCAATTTTATTGCTTTTCCTAGTTCCTGAGCCTGTCGAAGGACCAAAGTGAACCGCAGCCAAAAAGTTATTGGACCTAGACTCTAAGATCCCATCATTCAAGGCAACTCCTGGAGTTATCAACTCTGTAACCCCTCTTTTTACAATGGTTTTGGTTTGCTTAGGATCTTCTAGTTGATCGCAAATAGCTACACGGCAACCTGCCATCACTAATTTTGGCAGGTAAGTATTTACAGAATGATGCGGAAAACCAGCCAATTCTATTTGCTCCCCTCCGTTATTTCTCGCCGTTAGGGTGATGTTTAAAATGCCCGCAGCCTTAACTGCATCTTCGCCAAACGTTTCATAAAAATCTCCCACTCTAAATAACAATAGCGCATCAGGGTATTTTGCCTTAATGGTATTGTATTGCTTCATTAAAGGGGTTACCTTTTTTACTTTTGACATCTGCTTCGGAAATTTTAATACATGTAAAAATACCTTTTTATGAATATTTCAGCAGGTATCATCTCCATGAGTTATGCACTTTTTGACTAATAAATTTGTATTTTATTAACAATCAAGAAACAATGAAAAGAATAGAATACACGTTATTTGTTCTTCAAAATGGATCTTATGAAAAATCTTTTTACACTCTTGCTATTGGCAACAACAATTTCTTCAAGTTTGTGTCAAGAAATAGAAACCATACTCCTAGACATTAAAGATACTGAAGAACTATACCTTAATGACGGAGATGCTACCACATTACATTATCTTAAAATAACGCCACCAGACCAGATTAAAGGGGTCTTAGTCCTTATTCCTGCTGGCTATGAAACAACAGAGGAGGTTTTACAACAAGTCTCTATTCATACAGAAGCAGTACAGGAAGGATTGCTTGTTATTGTTCCTTCCATTAATTGGGGTACAGAAGATCGAAAAGCAGAAATTGAAGTATTGGATTATATCTTTAAGCAACTTGTTCAACAATATCAAATTTCAAAAGACCGGTTTATTCTTGGAGGCTTATCCAATGGAGGAATGATTGCACTCACCTATGCAGAGCAAGCAGTTCAAAACACAGCCAACACCTATTTAAAACCTGCCGGTGTTTTTGGATTAGACACGCCCCTTGACAAAGCTCATTTTTATGAATACTGTGAACGTGAAATACAAAGAAACTTCTCAAAAGCAGGTATGGATGAAGCACGGTGGATTATGAATAAATACAATGAAATATACGGAGGTTCTCCAGTTCAATTCCCGAAAAAATATATAGCCGCTTCCATCTATTCAAATGGTGAGGAATATGGAGGGAATGCCATCTATTTAAAAGACATGCCCATACGGATGTATTCTGACCTTGATCTTGATTTTCTTATTAACCAGCGCAGGCGAGATTTGTATGACTGGAACGGCACCGACATTGTAGCCATGATAAATGATCTTAAACTCATGGGGAATCAAAATGCAAACGTTATCATCTCCAGGGATAAAGGAGTGCGCCTTGACGGCACAAAACATCCCCATGCATGGTCCATCATGGAAACTTCAGATTGCTTAGACTGGATGCTCAAGGTGCTTAAAAATTAAAAAAGCGTACTAGCGATAGCCCTAATATTGTCACTCTTACCCATAGAATAATAATGCAATACAGGTACCCCTGCGGCAATAAGTTCTCTGCTCTGTTGCACACACCACGCAACACCCACTTGACGTACCGCTTTATTATCTTTGCACTTTACCACTTCCATAATCAAACGATCTGGCAGGGCGACACTAAAGCGATGCGGAATTAAATTGAGTTGTTTTTTTGTGGCCAGCGGTTTTAAACCTGGAATTATAGGCACCGTAATCCCTGCAGCGCGACACTTATCAACAAATGCAAAGTACTTCGCATTATCAAAAAACAACTGCGTTACAATATAGGTAGCGCCATTTTTAATTTTTTGTTTTAAAAAATGAATATCGCTGTCCAAACTAGGAGCTTCTATATGTTTCTCTGGATAACCCGACACACCAATGCAAAAATTAGTAGCCGTACAATTTTGAATATCAGCATCTAAGTACATCCCATTATTTAAATCTGAAATCTGACTCACCAGCTCACTTGCATAGGCATGACCTTCTCTTTCTGGAGTGAAATAGGTCTCATTTTTCACAGCATCGCCCCGCAAGGCAACTACATTATCAATACCCAAAAAACCTAAATCTATCAAGAAATTCTCTGTATCTTCTTTGGTAAATCCGCCACACAAAATATGAGGTATCGCATCTACAGCATACTTATTTTGTATGGCCGCACAAATACCTACAGTCCCGGGACGCTTACGCACTACTTTTTTTTGAAGCAATCCACTTTCAAGTTCTTTATACACATGCTCCTCTCTATGATAGGTAACATCAATAAAGGGTGGTTTAAATTCCATTAAAGGAGCTATGCTCTCAAATATTTCATTGATGTTTTGTCCTTTTAACGGTGGTAATATCTCAAACGAAAACTGTGTATTTCCGTGTGCGTTTTTTATGTGGTCTGTTACTTTCATATTTTTAATCTGCACTATTTGGAGCCAACCATTTCATGGCTTTTTTTTCTGAAATCCCCTTTCGTTTAGCAAAGTCGCTTACTTGATCTTCTTTTATTTTCCCGAGTCCGAAATACCGTGCTTCAGGGTTTCCGAAATAGTAGCCAGAAACCGAAGCAGCGGGCCACATGGCTAAGCTTTCTGTTAACTCCACACCAATGCTTTCTTTTACTTTTAATACTTCCCAGATGGTTTCTTTTTCTAAATGATCTGGGCAGGCTGGATAGCCGGGCGCTGGTCGAATGCCCTTGTAGCTTTCTTTTATCAAATCATCATTCGTTAAGTTTTCTTGTGCTGCGTAGCCCCAATGTTTGGCACGTACTTCCTTGTGGAGGTACTCTGCAAAAGCTTCGGCCAATCTATCGGCTAAGGCTTTTACCATGATGCTGTTATAATCGTCAAGTTGAGCTTCGTATTTCTCAGCAAGCTCTTTGGTGCCAAATCCTGTAGACACACAAAAACAGCCCATATAATCTTGAATTCCGGTGGCTGCTGGCGCAATGAAATCTGCTAGAGCAATGTTAGGTCGACCCGCTGCCTTTTTAGATTGTTGACGAAGCGTTCTGAAAATGAAATTTTTGTTTGATTTCTCAACTGAGTTCGAACAAACACCGCCCGCCTTTTTTAAATTTATTTGAATATCATCATCGTTAATGGTATTGGCTTCAAAGAGTCCGAAGACAGCTTTGGCTTGCAATAGTTTTTCTGAAATAATAATATCCAATAGTGCTTTTGCATCTTCAAACAAAGTGCTTGCTTGCTCACCTACAACATCATCTTCTAGAATCTGCGGAAATTTTCCGTGCAAGTCCCAACTTCTAAAGAATGGAGACCAATCAATAAAATCACGCAATAGCTCTAAATCAAAATCTTCTATCTTTTGAACCCCCAAATATTTCGGTTTGACAATTTCCGGAGCCTCATACAAACTCCAATCAATATTAAACTTGTTATTTCTTGCTCCTTTAATAGTCAAGTACTCTTTGGTTCTTTGCCTTCCTAAAAAGTTATCTCTAAAAACAGCATAATCTGCTTTCAATTCACGTTTATAACTGACTTTCTTTTCTTTTTGCAACAAATTCCCCACCACCGTTACCGCTCTTGAAGCGTCATTTACATGCACCACGGCATGTTTATATTGGGGGTCTATTTTTACTGCTGTATGTGCTTTACTTGTGGTGGCCCCACCAATCAAGAGGGGTACTTCAAAATCTTGGCGTTGCATTTCTTTGGCCAAGAACACCATTTCGTCTAATGAAGGCGTTATCAAGCCACTCAAACCTATAATATCTACTTGATGTTCTTTGGCTTGCGCAATTATTTTTTCTGGAGGCACCATCACGCCCAAATCAACTATTTCATAGTTATTACATGCCAACACAACAGCCACTATATTTTTCCCTATATCATGGACATCCCCCTTAACTGTTGCCATTAAAATTTTAGGAACTTTTGATTCCAAAACAAGGCCGCCTTTATTCTTTGCGCGCGCTTCTTTTTTTTCTTCCTCAATAAAGGGCTCTAAATATGCCACGGCTTTTTTCATCACACGCGCACTTTTTACTACTTGTGGTAAGAACATTTTTCCACTTCCAAAAAGGTCACCAACAACGTTCATTCCTGTCATTAAATGTCCCTCAATAACCGTGATGGTTTTTGTTGTTGTTTGTCTAGCCTCTGCTACATCATCAACAATATAGGTGTCAATTCCTTTGACCAAGGCACGGGTAATCCTGTCCTGTAATGAAGTCTCTCGCCAAGAAAGATCTAGAGCC